>JBPCPQ010000181.1:0-13550 GCA_050999015.1 Pyrinomonadaceae bacterium
TCAGCATCAATGTCCGCGCGCCCGCTTCGGCGGCGACGCGCGCCGCCATCGTCGTCGTCGAATGGCGGCTGCGGCGCGCTAAGTCTTCGTCCCCCTCGCTGAATGTCGCCTCATGAATCAACACGTCAACGCCGCGCGCCAACTCGACCATCGCTTCGCAGTAGATTGTGTCGCCGCTGTAGGCGACGGCGCGTCCATGTTCTGTGTGGTCGCACAGCGCGGTGCCGTTAACGCGCTGCCCGTTAGGAAGCGTAATTGTTTCGCCGCGTTTGAGTCGGCCGTAGAGCGGACCGAACGGGACGCCGAGGGCGGCGGCTTCTTCGGCGCGAAATCTGCCGGGGCGGTCGTGCTCGGTGACGCGGAATCCGTAGGCCGGCACACGATGTTTCAGCGGCAGACAACTAACCGTGAAATCCTCATCATGATAGATTTCACCGGATTCCAATTTGTGAATCTCGACGGGAAACTCGGCCTCGGCGGCGGTCGAGCGCCAAGAGGCATGAAGATACTCCGCCAGTCCCGCCGGGCCGTAAACGTGCGCGCCGCGAGCGCTGCCGGAGAGGCGTCCGGTGGCGAGCAACCCCGGCAAGCCGAACAAATGGTCGCCGTGCATGTGTGTGATAAAGACGCGCGTGAGTTGGCCAAGGCTGAGGGCGCCGGAGCGAAGAATCTGGTGCTGTGTCCCTTCGCCGCAATCGAACAGCCACCATTCGCCGCGCTGCGGAAGTTGAAGCGCCACGCCCGCGACGTTACGCTGGCGCGTCGGCACTCCAGCGCTTGTTCCCAAAAAAGTTATTCGCAAGATAAAACCGAATTGCTTCGCAAGCTAAAAAGTTTATGCTGTTGAGTATCTTCGTGTGCGGTAAGTTTAGCATACGCCTCGGAAGCGTTAACTTCCGCGCTTCCGAAGCTACTGAATAAAAGTCTTGCCGACAGAAGGCACGGACAACTATTCTTAGGGCGCTTGATGGAAATCATGTTCGGCATGAATTACCGACGAACGACGAAGCGCGGGGCTGGCAATGAGAACGACTCTTTCATGTTTGAGCCGCCGCACATAAACCTTGCATGTCCAAACTCACTCTCGACTCGCTATGAACAGTATGCATAAACCTAAACTAATCGTTGCGCTAGGCCTCTTCGTAGGTCTATCTCTTGGTCTCTCTATGAACACTGACGCGAAAACTAAAATCGAAAAACGGGCGTTCGGAAAAACACCGGACGGAACTGCGGTTGACCTCTACACCCTGACGAACGACAAAGGTGTGGAAGCGAAGATCACAAACTATGGCGGCGTACTGGTCTCAATGAAAGTGCCGGATCGTCGCGGGAAGTTGGCGGACGTGGTGCTCGGCTATGACACCTTTGACGAGTACTTGCAGGATCGTGCTCATTTCGGCAGCATCGTCGGGCGCTTTGCCAACCGCATTGCAGGGGGCAAACTCTCCATCGCCGGCGTCCAGTACGACTTGGTGAAAAACAACGGTGAGAACCATCTTCACGGCGGCACGAAGGGGTTTGACAGAGTTGTGTGGCAGGCTAAAGAGATCGGCGGCAAAGATAGTCCCGCCCTGCAACTCACTTACATGAGTAAAGACGGGGAAGAGAATTATCCGGGGAACATGTCGGTGACAGTGGTCTACACTTTGACCGACAGCAACGAGT
Organism: Pyrinomonadaceae bacterium; assembly: GCA_050999015.1. Taxonomy (GTDB): domain Bacteria; phylum Acidobacteriota; class Blastocatellia; order Pyrinomonadales; family Pyrinomonadaceae; genus JBPCPQ01. The sequence goes on from JBPCPQ010000181.1 coordinate 1,666, forward strand.
TGAAGATTGACTACGCCGCGACGACCGACAAAGAGACCGTCGTCAACCTCACCAACCACACCTACTTCAACCTCGCCGGCGCGGGCGGCATTCTTAACCACGAGATGATGATTAACGCCGATTATTTCACGCCGGCGGATAAAACCCAGATACCGACCGGAGAAATACGAAGCGTCAAAGGGACGCCGTTCGACTTTACGCAACCGATGCGGATCGGCGCGCGGATAGATGACGGTTACGAGCAAATTGTTTTGGGCAAAGGCTACGACCACAACTTCGTCATCAACCGGAAGGACAATGCGCTGACACTGGCGGCGCGAGTTTATGAGCCGACTTCGGGGCGCGTGCTTGAAGTGTCCACCACCGAGCCGGGCGTGCAGTTTTACACCGGCAACTTTTTGGCCGGCGCGAAGGGCAAGGGAGGCCGTGCCTACGAGCGGCGCCACGGATTCTGTTTAGAGACCCAACACTTCCCCGACTCGCCGAACAAGCCTAACTTCCCCACGACAACGCTGAAGCCGGGCGGCAGATACACACAAACCACAGTCTTCAAGTTCTCCGCGAAATGAACGAAAGGGCAAAGGGGTAATAAGGGGAAATGGGGAAATGGGAAGGTGGTCGTACCATTTAAGAAAGCATTTCTCTGTTTGCGCCGGAGGCGCTGGCGGAAATTAGCCGGTGGTGAAACCACCGGAATGCGCGCCGATATAAATTTGCGCCCTGCAGGGGTGCGGGGAAGTGAGTTGCCTAATGCCGCCTCAACCTTCCAGCGTCCCTTCAGGACGCACGGGCGTTTTTGAACTTGTTTCCGGTGGTTTCACCACCGGCTAATTTCCGTTGTCCCTTCGGGACACAAATCGATAATTCTTTTACCTTTTCCATTTCCCGTTTCCTCTTCCGTTTTATATGAATCCGCACATCATCGTCGTCGGAAGTCTTAACGCTGATTTTGTGCTCGGCGTCGAAAGGTTTCCCACGCCGGGTGAAACAATCACAGGCCGCGACTTCAATGTGATTCCCGGCGGCAAGGGGGCGAATCAGGCTTACGCGGCGGCGCGTCTCGGCGGGCGGGTGAGCATGATCGGACAAATCGGCGGGGACGCGCACGCCCGTTTGTTGAGAGAGAATCTGGCGAGCGCCGGCGTTGATGTCGCACACGTTCGCGTTGATGAAAGTGTCTCAAGCGGCGTCGCGGTGATTTCGGTTGACGCTCTCGGACAGAATCAGATCGTGATTGTGGCGGGCGCGAACGGAACATTCGGCGTCGAGCGTTTGGAAGAAAACGCGCGGGAGTTAATCGCGCGGGCGCGAATCGTTCTGCTGCAACTGGAAATTCCTCTGCCGACGATTGAAGCCGCCGCGCGCGTCGCCAAGTCGGGCGGCGCGACCGTGATCCTTGATCCGGCTCCGGCTCGTGAACTTCCAGACTCTCTTCTCGCCCTTACCGATTACCTCACGCCAAACGAAACAGAGCTTGCCGCGCTGACACACTCATCGCTTGGTGAAAGTTCCTTTGACGCGCACGACATTGAGGCGAAAGCGCGTCAATTGCTTTCGCGCGGCGCGAATAAAGTGATCGTCAAAATGGGGTCGCGGGGCGCGCTGCTTGTCACGAAGGAAGGAACGCAGGCGTGGCCCGCGTATCATGTCTCTGCCGTGGACACGACGGCGGCGGGCGACTCCTTCAATGCCGCTTTCGCCGTCGCGCTTGCGGAAGGGAAATCAGAAATCGAAGCCGGAGAGTTTGCGACCGCCGCTGCCGCTTACTCGGTGACAAAACGCGGCGCGCAACCCAGCATGCCGACGCGCGCCGACACCCATCAATACATGAGGGAAAGGGGGAAAGGGTAAAGGGCAAGCGATGTGCGGCTAAGAGACGAAATTTCTTCTCTCTTCACCTTTACCCCTTCCCCCTTCCCCTTTTTACTTTAAGAGTGGTTTGACTACTTTGCCGTGAACGTCGGTGAGGCGGAAGTCGCGCCCGCCGTGACGGAAGGTCAGTTTCTCGTGGTCGAAACCGAGAAGGTGCAGAATCGTCGCGTGGAAGTCGTGGACATGCACTTCATTCTCGACGACCTTGCCGCCGTAGTCGTCCGTTTTGCCATAGACGATTCCGCCTTTGACGCCGCCACCGGCGAGCCACGAAGAAAAGGCGCTGTTGTGGTGGCTGCGTCCTTCGGGGCCGTCTGTCACCGGCGTGCGCCCGAACTCGGTTGTCCACACGACGAGCGTGTCGTCGAGCATGCCGCGCGACTTGAGGTCTTTGAGCAGCCCGGCGATAGGTTGGTCAACATTCTTCGCCAGCGGCGCGTGCGTCTTCATGTCGCCGTGCGCGTCCCAATTGTTCGAGGAGCCAACGTCAATCAATTCGATGAAGCGGACGCCGCGCTCGGCAAGACGGCGCGCGACGAGACACTGCCACGCGAAACCTTTCGTGCTGCCGCGCTCAAGGCCGTAGAGCTTGAGCGTCGCGTCCGTTTCTTTCGAGAGGTCGAGCACTTCGGGCATCTCGCGCTGCATCCCGAAGGCGGTCTCGAATGACTTGATGCGCGCGGCTAGAGTCGGGTCGGTCGCACGCGATTGCAGATGCTTACGGTTGAAGCGTTCGAGCAGACTCAGTTCGCGCTCCTGAATATGAGCGGAAGGAGCGCGGCGTCTGAGATCAGGGACGGGTTCATCGCCGGCCATCACGCGCGTGCCCTGATGCGCGCCCGGCAGGAAGTCGGAACTCCACACTTGGCTACCAGCGTAAGGCATCTGCGGCGCGAGCGCGACGAACGACGGCAGATTCTGATTCTCCGTGCCCATGCCGTAACTGACCCATGAGCCGATGCTCGGGCGCTTGAACGTCACCGAGCCGGTGTGAATCCCCATCGTCGCCTGAAAGTGGTCGTTGTGGTCGCCGCGCATCGAGCGAATCAAACAGATGTCGTCCATCATCTCGCCGACGTGTGGGAACAGATCAGAAACTTCAGTGCCGCATTTCGCGCGCGGCTTGAAATCCCACAGCGGGCGCATGTACGGGCGACCGCCGGGCGAGAGCGTGCCTTTCTCGGCGTCGGCGACGAGGCGCGGCTTCGGGTCAAACGTGTCCATGTGCGACACGCCGCCGGTCATGAAGAGAAAGATGATGCGCTTCGCTTTGCCGGGAAAGTGCGGCGCTTTCGCGGCGAGCGGATTCGCGTCCCCGCTCGCGCCGCGAGCCTCGTCGCTTAGTAGATGCGAGATGATGCCCGGAAGAAGCAGCGAGCCACTCACCAGCGAGCGAACCATTTGGCGTCGCGTACAACCACAGTTTGAGTGATCCATAAACTTACTCTCAATCCACGAACAGAAATTCGTTGCTGCTGAACAAAACACGGAGATAGCTGGCGAGCGCGGCGCGCGATTGTTGATCGGCTGGAAGCTGCGCTTCTTTCATGTCGCGGCGGCTTTGTTGTAAGTATGCGATGCCATCGCGAATCTCTGACAGCGTGGCCGGTCGTCCGAACGCGAGGCGGTAAGCGTAATCAATTCGCTCCGGCTCATTCGTGTAAGCCATCCCGACGCGCACCGCGAGATTGTCCGCCTGCTTGTGGACGAGCGTATCGTTCATCATAAACAGCGCCTGAATCGGCGTCGTGCTGATCGCGCGTTCGGCGGTCGTCGCGTTGGTATCGGCCCCGTCGAAGACTTCGAGGAACGGATGCTTCTTGATGCGTTGCTGCATCAGGTAGACACTGCGGTGATCGCTTTCGTAATTGGCGATGAACGGTTTGTGCTGCGTGTAACGCCACCCGCTTTCAGGTGGGAACGGGTGCGCGCCGCCCATCCGGCGGTCGAGCGCGCCGCCTGTGGCGAGCATCGCATCGCGTATTTCTTCCGCGTCCAGACGCCGGCGGTTGAATCGCCACAGGTAATCGTTATTCACATCGAGATTGGCGTTGCGCGCGTCGTCCGCGCTCGACATTTGATAAGCGCGCGAAAGCATCATCAAGCGGTGCATCGCTTTCGTTGACCAATTGCTTTCGACGAAACGCGCGGCGAGGTAGTCGAGAAGTTCGGGGTGCGTCGGCGCTTTGCCGCGCACGCCGAAGTCGTTCGGCGTCTGCACGATGCCTTTACCGAAATGACGTTGCCAGATGCGGTTGACCATCACGCGCGCCGTCAGAGGGTTCTGTCTATCCGTCAGCCAGCCGGCCAACTCCAAACGCCCGCTGCGATTCGTTGCATCTTCCGGCAGTTTCTGCCCGCCGAGAATTTGCAGGAAGCCGCGCGGCGCTTCGTCGCCCAAGCTCTTCGGGTCGCCTTTGCGCTGGACGCGCGCGTTCGCCGCCTTGCCTTCGGAAACGGCATACGCCTTCTCGACGCGCGGCGGTGATTCCTCCAAGTCGTCAATGCGTGCTTTCACTTCCGCAATCTCCGCCTTGACGACGGTGACGGTTCGCGCCGGGGGTGTCGCCTCACCTTTACCCTCCGCGCCTTTTTCCTTTTCCCTTACCGCTTCTTCTTTCGGCGTTTCTTTGACACCTTCTTGAACTTTCTCCGTCGCCTTCTTCGCGGCCTTAGCCTTACGCTCCAGCGCCCCGCGTTCGACGTTCAGATTCTCCAGCTTGTCGTCAAGCGCGGCCAACTCGGTCTGCCACTTGTTCAACTTCGCCGCTTCGCCGGGGGTGCCGAGCGCGATGAAATCTTTTGTGTGCGGATAAATTTCGGTGCCGGGGAAGGCGTAGCGCGTGCTGCTGAAGATGCCGTAGAGCGCGTAATAGTCTTTAGCGGGGATCGGGTCGAACTTGTGATCGTGACACCGCGCGCAACTGACCGAGAGGCCTAACACCGTGCGCCCGACATTATCAATCGTGTCGTCAACGGTCAGGTGATTCTCGTTGTTGCGCGAGCCGAAGCGACGCGACAACGCGAGGTAGCCGGTGGCGACAATGCGCTCATTTTTTTCCGCGTCCGTCCCAGTCGGCATCAAGTCTCCGGCGATTTGTTCGCGCACGAATTGGTCGTAAGGCTTGTCGGCATTGAGCGACTTGATTACGTAGTTGCGGTAACGATAAGCCGAGGGAATCGGAAAATCCGAGTTGCAGCCGGAAGTGTCGGCGTAGTGCACCACGTCGAGCCAGTGGCGTCCCCACCGCTCGCCGTAGTGCGGCGATGTGAGCAAGCGATCAACGACCCGCTCGAAAGCCTTCTCTGATTTGTCGCGCAGGAAGGCTTCGACATCTTCGGGCGTCGGCGGAAGTCCTGTCAGGTCGAACGTCGCGCGGCGAATCAACGTCCGCTTGTCCGCTGGCGCGGTGGGCGTGAGAACTTTCTCTTCCAACTTCGCCAGCACGAAACGGTCAACCGGAGATTTCGCCCACAATTTATTTTTCACCGGCGGAAGCGGCGAATCTTTGACGGGCTGATAAGACCAGAACTTGCGCGCCTCCGTGAAGTCGTCGGCCTGCCAACTCGCCGCCGATTTCGGAGCGCTACTCACGCGCGGGTCGGGGGCGCCAATCTTGACCCATGCCTCGAAGTCTTTGATCTGATCTGCCGGCAGTTGCCCGCCCGGCGGCATCTGCAACTTTGAATCGGCGTGACGAATCGCTTTAATCAGCAGACTCTTCTCCGCATCGCCGGGCACAATTGCCGCCTCGCCCGACGCGCCGCCCTTCAGCATCCCATCGCGCGTGTCGAGCACCAGCCCGCCCTGCGGCTTCTTCGCCTTCGAGTTGTGGCACATGTAGCACTGCGCTTCCAACACGGGACGGATCTTCTTCTCAAAAAACTCGACACCCTCGCGCGCCGGTTCTTGGTTGACCGCTTCAACCGGGTCGGCGGAATGTTGTACGAACAAGAAGAAGAATGCGACAAACGCGAGCGTGATAGAAATTTTGATAATTGACTTCATAGCCTCGCTCGCTCCCATCGAGTTGAACGGCGTGAATTGCGGTTGCCTGACACAAGAAACACGGAAATGGTGAAGCATTGTAAACTATAAACGGCTTAAATCGTAAACAACGAATTATAGTGGATTGCGCAATGCTGGGAACATAGGCGTCCCGCCTGAGCTCCCAGACAATTCCAATCGCAATCCGCTCTAAATCGAAACTAAAGAAGATGGAACAAGGATGGAAAGGTAGACGGGATGAACTGATTGAGTTTGGCTTTATCCTGCTCATCCTGTCTATACCTTGTTAATTTCTTCGTCTCCCGATCTTACGTGGTTGGATTTAGGCGAGCTTCCACGCCTTGCGGTAGGGTTTTGAGAGAAACTGATTCGCCTCGCGATCATTAACGAATTGCTCTTTGTTCGCGTCCCATCGGAGCGAGCGTTTGAGGCGGGTGGAGATGTTGGCGGCGTGGCACATCACCGCCGTGAGGTGGCCTTCTTCGATGTCGGCGTTCGGGCGCTGGCGGCTTCGCACACAGTCGAGGAAGTTTCTGACGTGCGTGTCATCCATCTCGCCGCCCGGTTCATTGGGGATCGGTTCCATCGCGGGGCGTTCGTTCTTCGCATCGGGATTCGATGGGTCTTGTCCCGTCCAAACTTCGGGTTTGACGGAGAAGCCCCGGCGCGTGATGCTGAGTGTACCTTTCGTGCCGTGAAATTCGAGCGGCACGTCGCGCCCCTGATTTATTTCACGGCTCGTCCACGTCACAACGCTGCCGGGGAAATCGAAGAGGACTTCCTGCACGTCGGGCGTCTCGCCGCCGTCTTTGATTGCGTAGCGCCCGCCGAGGCCGGTGATGATCGTCGGCGCTTTCGCGTTCAGCGCCCAGCGTGCGATGTCGAGGTGGTGCGCGCCCCAGTTGGTCATCTGTCCGCCGGAGTAATCCCAGAACCAACGAAAATGGTAGATGCAGCGGAACGGATCGAACGGCCTCTCCGGCGCGGGGCCGAGCCACATGTCCCAATCGAGTTCTTTCGTCAGACCGGCGCGAAGTTCTCTGGCGACGAAGCCGGGCATCGCGTTGCGCGTCATCCCGGCGGAGACATGATGCACGTCGCCGATAGCTCCTTCACGAATCAACTTCACGGCCTTCGCGTAGTGCGCGCCGGAACGCTGCTGGCTCCCGACCTGCACGACGCGATTGTGTTTGCGTGCTTCATCAACCATCACGCGCCCCTCGCCGATTGTTAAAGAGAGAGGCTTTTCAACGTAGACATCCTTACCGGCGCGGCACGCCATCACGGTCTGCAAGGCGTGCCAGTGGTCGGGCGTGGCGACGATCACCGCGTCAACGTCCCTCATGTCGAGCACCTGACGAAAATCTTTGTGCGCAATCGCACCGCCCTGTGAAGCCGCGACGCCCCGGCGGACAAACGGCTCGTAAACATCACACACGGCGACAGCGTTCACGTCCGGCTGTTTGACGAAACGCTTCCACACGTCAAAGCCCCGGCCGCCGCAGCCGATGATGCCGACGCCTACGCGCTCGTTCGCGCCGATCACGCGACGGTAGCTAAGCGCCGTGACAGTGCTTGCGGCGACGGCGGCTTTCGTGAAATCTCTTCGGTTGATTTCGCTCATAAGGGTAAAGTCTGGAGTCTAAAGTCCTGAGTCTGGAGTCGGGAGATGTTTTGACTCCAGACTCCAGACCCACGACTCCAGACTCTTTCATGCGTATGTCCGCGAGCTACGAAAACGATCAATCGCCACAGCGACGACGATGATCGCGCCGATGATGATTTCCTGAACGTAGTTCGGCCAGCCCATTTGTTGGCAGCCGCTACGCAAAAACGACATCACGAGCGCGCCGATCATCGAGCCGAGAATACTGCCCTCGCCGCCGTTAAGACTTCCGCCGCCAATCACGACCGCCGCGATGATGTCGAGTTCCGTCCCGCTGGCGACGGTCGGGTCGCCCTGTCTAAGGCGCGACATCTGCATCACGCCTGCCAAGCCGAAGTAGAGTCCGGCCAATCCGTAAATCAAGACCTTCATTCTGTCCACAGGGATGCCGCACGCGCGCGCCGCCGCTTCGTTCGAGCCGAGCGCAAAGACGCGCCTGCCGAACACGGTGTTGCGCAGCACGACCGCCATCACGATTGCCAACAGAATCGCCAGCCACACGCCGGGCGCGACGATCATCCACGATTGAGAAGGAATCGTGACGGCCAGTTCGTTGACCCACGTCGCGGGGATGTTGACGGTCTGCTCGCCCGCTATCCACTTGGCGGTTCCGCGCGCGATGCCGAGCATGCCGAGAGTGGCGATGAAGGGCACAACTTTCAGCCGCGTGATCGCCGTGCCGTTGATGATGCCGATGAGTCCGCCGGCGAGAATAGCCGCGAAGACGGCAACGATTGGCGGCCACCCGCCGCGAATCCCCAGCGCGGTCACGACGCTCGTCAAAGCGATAGTCGAGCCGACGGAAAGATCAATCCCGCTGCTGATAATAATCATCGTCATCCCGACCGCGCCGATGGCGACAATCACCGTCTGCGCGAGCACGATGCGCAAATTGTACGGCGCGAGGTAGCGCCCCGGGTTTTCCGTCAGCACCGCGAAGATCGTAATCACCAGCGCCAAACCGAGGAACGGGCCGAGACGATTCAGCCACAGCTTGACGAAAGGATGAAGGCGGTAGGATGAGGGATCAAGGGAAGAGGTTTTGGTGCTCATTAGTTTTTGACGGGCGACGAGATCACATTGCTTGGCTCTGGCAGCCCCGTCAGGGGCGAATGAGAATAGCCCAGCGATTCATCGCTGGGAAAAGTTATAGACAATTTGTGAGTCCCGGAGGGACGACTGATGTCGGACTGCTCAGTCGTCCCTCCGGGACTCCTTATCAACCACTGCCCTAGACCCAGCGATGAATCGCTGGGCTATTGTCAAATGTCCCTTCGGGACAAAATCTGAACTGGCGGAGGTTTGTTCTTTCGTCACTACTCCTCCGCGCTCCGGCCTCTGACGGCGCTCGGGTATGAAATTCTCCAGACGGTGTTCGCGCCGTCGTCAGACACGAGCAGCGCGCCGTCGCGGGCGACCGCAACCGCGACGGGGCGTCCCCACACGTCGCCTTCGCCGGTTACGAATCCGGTCATAAAGTCTACATACTCGCCGCTTGCGCGTCCCTTATTGACGGAGATCATCACCACCTTGTAGCCGGTGCGGCGCGAGCGATTCCACGAGCCGTGTTCGGCGGCGAAGGCTTGCATCTGATACTCGCGCGGGAATTGGCGACCCGTATAAAACTCCATGCCGAGTGACGCCGAATGCGATTGAAGCAAAACGTCGGGGACAATTGTTTTGTCTTTCAGTTCGGGACGCTTGCCCTTGTGTCGCGGGTCTTGATTGCCGCCGATGTAATACCACGGCCAGCCGTAGAAGCCACCCGGCTGTACGCGCGTCACGTAGTCCGGCACGAGATGATCGCCGAGTCCGTCGCGCTCGTTCACCGAAGTCCACAAATCGCCGGTCTCAGGATGCACCGCGATGCCGACGGGATTGCGGATGCCATAAGCGAAGACGCGCTCGTTCTTGCCGTCGGGCGTGTACTCGAAGATGCGGGCGCGGCGTTCCTCAATGGCTTCTTCCTCCGGCTTCTCCATCACATTCGACTTCGAGCCAACCGACACGTACAGCTTCCTGCCGTCCTTCGAGAAGGCGATGTCGCGCGTCCAGTGGCCGCCGCCGGCGAGTTGCCCGCCGCCCGAGACGTTGCTGACGATTACCTCGCTCGCGCCGCCCGCCTTCGTATCGCCGCTTTTGTAAGGAAAGCGCACGACCGAATCGGTGTTGGCGATGTAGACGAACTTCGGGTTATTGCCGACGGGGTAGAAGGCGATGCCGAACGGCTGGCGCAGGCCCTCGGCGAAGACTTCGCTCACCTCGGCCTTGCCGTCGCCGTCGGCGTCGCGTAAAACGCGGACACGGTTCGCTCTGCTCTCAGCGACAAACAGATCGCCGTTCGGCGCGGTTTGGATCATGCGCGGTGCATTCAAGTTCGCCGCGAACACGTCAACTTTGAATCCCGCCGGAACCTTCGGCATCGCACCTTCCGGGCGGGCCGCTACTTTAGGATGGTTGCGCGCCGACTCAGTCGCGTAGGGCGCGGCCAATTCGGCAGTCGTGATGCGGCGGCGCACGCCCGGCGCGTCCGTCGTCCAATCACCGAGCGCGGCCTCGCCCGTCAGGACTTTAGCAGTGTCAACATTAGTCGTCGTGCTCGCGTCGCGATTCACCGCTGCGCGCTGCGTTGATTGCATCGCTCCGGCACACGACACCGCGACGGCGATTAGTGCCGTTAGGAAAATCGGGGCGACGAACAAAAGCGACTTGCTGCGCCGCTTGGCACTCACCTTGAGATGCTCCATGTTTATTGAAACCTTTCTGTAAAAGCTGATTTTGATCGGGCATGTTTGTGACGGAGAAGGAGCACCGCCGGTCGTTTGCGTCCGGCATTGCGACCCGTTCTGTGTATCGTTAAAAACAGCCGTGATTCTTCTGTGCAGGGATTATACACAAACGCCGAAGGCAGAGGCAGGAGTCCGAAGTCGAAAAATCGGAGACAGCTAAACGACGGTTCACAATTTTCACACCCACAGATTTCGGAGCGCCTTCCAAAAAGAGTTAAAAGTCTCCCGCGTGATGCTTGCTTCGTTAATTTAGCGCAACAGACAACAGTCCCACCCTCTTATATATGCAAGAGGGTGGGACGGGTAAGATGGTTTGGTAGCGCGTTATTGCGACGACTAATCCGAAAATAGCTTTAACAATTTTATTAGCAACTCGTTTTATGGAGCGTTGCTGATGCCGGCAAATCCGCTGTCGAAAAAACGCCGCGCCAGTGCGAGCGCCGGAGCAATCGCCGTGATGTGATTTAAACGCGTGTCCTTAATCACATACTGCCGCAACGTGTCGGCGCGAACGCCGCGCTGCCGCATCGTCTGCATTGTTTTTTCCGTGTTGGCCGGGTCAACCACTTTATCGCCTTGCAGACTGATCAAAAGCATCTTGGTACGTGGCGACCAATCGTAACAATCGCTCTTCTGCATTTCACGAATCACGGGGTCGGAGGTGTCCAAAGTTTCCAAAGCATTGTTGAATCGCGGCGTAATGACATTGCCGAGTGAATTTTTCGACCGCATCAGAACCGCCGCCAGCGCGAGACGTTTAATGAGATTTTGGTCGGAGATATTGCCTTTGAAGCCTTGCGAAATGGTAAAGGCCATCGAGGGCTTGAAGTAGTCGGTTAATTTCGCGCCGATGCTTTTGTGAAAGTAGTAAGCCATGTACGACGCGAGGTAAAGCCGAATCACAAATTCCTCTCGACCCGTCGGCGAGGCAAGCAGCCACTTTCGCGTCGTGTCCGAAAGGTCGTAAGCACCAGAGGCAAGCGCGGCGGCGGATACGTCATAGATCGCGCCGGATTTTTGCTCCAAGTCGCGCACCGTCCACATCCCCACCGCGGCGCCTTCCGAATAACCCGAAACAAACAGAGGGGAGCCGACTTCCCGTTTCTGACGCCTCGCAACTGCGCGCGCCGGTTCGATTATATCCACGGCGGAGCGGCTATTGGCGGCACCGAGCGGATACGGATGCGCTCCTTTGTGGTCGCCCAAGCCGAGGTAGTCCGGCATCGCCACCGCGTAGCCGCCGGAGGCGAACGCCAGAGTCGCCACTTCCGCTTCGGAAGCATTCGCTTTTCCCGTCAAGCGCGACGGCGCGAGTACGGAATTGACAATCGTTCCGTGATTAAAAATCACCAAACCGTTCGGCGCACCGCCGCGTGGCAGAACGACCAGCCCGGACAGAACGACGGGACGATTCTTTTCGTCCCGCGAACGATAAGTCACTTTGTATAAATCGAGGGCCTGCGATGTCGGAGCGATGGCGGACGCACCGAACGTCTTTTTTAATCGTTGATTAACTTGAGCGACCGACATCGTTCCGTTGCTTGTTGAA
>JBPCPQ010000063.1:0-6299 GCA_050999015.1 Pyrinomonadaceae bacterium
GTGCCGGTGATTTTAGGCGACCGGCGCACCGGCGCGTGCGCGAGTGTTCACGCCGGTTGGCGCGGCACAGTTGCCGGAATTGTGCCCCGCGCGATTGAACGGATGCGCGCCGAGTTTGGCTCCGACCCGTCGGACGTGCGCGCCGCTATCGGCCCGGCGGCGCTCGCGTGCTGCTACGAAGTCGGCGCGGAAGTCACCGACTCCTTCCACCGGAGTTTCAATTACGCCGACGAATTATTCACTCCGACCCGCGACGGACACGCCCGCATTGATCTTCACGAAGCGAACCGCCGACAACTGATCGAGGCTGCTGTCGAAGCGGCTAAGATTCACACGCTCCCGCTGTGTACCATGTGCCGAACGGACTTGTTCTTTTCCTATCGTCGCGAAAAAAGCGTGTACGGGCGAACGGGGCGTTTGCTATCGGTCATTGGAAGAATGGGAGCCGCACGAGAGTAGGATTTGAAATAGCAAATCTCAAATTTGAAATTTTTTGGAATGTGATTGCCAAGCCGGTGAAGTCATTTCCGCATCCGAGATGGTTCCGGGAGATTTCAACTTTGGCATCTCAAATTTGAGATGCCGCACATGCTTTTTCAATTCTCCCTCGTGGCCGTTGACGTACGCCGGGTTCAAATTTCCGTAGTCTTCACCACGCTTCTAACCTCAAAGCGCGTTTCTTCTATTTCAAATCTCTAATCTCAAATCTGAGATTGGAGCTTCGCATCACAACTAACATCTGACATCCAGCATCCGACATCTCATCTCCCGCGCCTGCCGCCGAAGTACTCGCCGTTGATGCGCTGCACGGATTCGTTCGCGCCGACGACGTTAAGCGGCAGCGTGATGTCGCGCGTCACGGGTTGAAAGCACACCTCGTCGTTGCAACTCTGAAAGCGCACGCGCATGCGAAGCTGAGTCTCGCCGGTTTGAAAATTTGCCGGGACGGTGACGTTGAAGCGCATCACGGCACGACCTTCGTAGACGGCGAGACGCTCTTCGGCGAACTTGAACTGCCTCGCTATCGCGCGCGGATAAACGACGGCGCCGACGCGGATGCCGCCGGGCGCTTCGACTTTGATCGTCGTCGGAATCGCAAACTTGCCGAGCGGACGGTTCGAGTTGACGTGAAAGCCGCCGGGAATCTCCATCACGACTGCCGCCTGAATCGCGCGCCCGCGCTGCGCTTTGTTCGCCGACAGGTAGGCGTCAACGCGAATGTCGGGTTGTGCAGTCGCCGCCGCGCTGAAGTTTGACGCGGAGAGCACCGCCCCAGAGCTTGCCGGAAATTGCGCCAGCGAAGCAGCGGCGATAAGTAGAAGGATGGTGTATCTGATTGAGAATAATCGTTTCATGTTTAGACCGTAATAACTTTCAAGATTTACTTGTGGTAGAAACCGCTCATGCCAGCCGCATTTACCACTGAGGTGACGGAACCACTGACCACCGACCACCGATCACTGACCACCGCTTTCACGCCGGTTGATGCAAGTCCGGCTGTACGGTCGTGCGGAGTGCGGCGAGTTGACCGCAGGCGGCGTAGATGTCGCGCCCGCGCGGGCGACGGACGAATGCCTGCACGCCTTTCGTTTCAAGGATGGCTTTGAAACTTTCCACCCTTTCTTCGGGCGACGGGCGATACGGCAGAGACTCCGCCGGATTGTGCGGAATCAGATTCACTTTTGCGCGCAGTTGATGTCGGTTGAGCAAATTCGCCAACTGCCGCGCATACACGTCCGAGTCGTTCACTCCGTCGAGCATCACATATTCAAACGTGAAGCGTTCACCGGGCTTCAGCGAAAGCTCAAACTCTTTACATGCCGCGAGCAATTCTTTGATCGGCCATTTCTTGTTGATCGGCATCAGCACGTCGCGCAACTCGTCGGTCGGGGCGGCGAGCGAGACCGCGAGATGCGGGCGATCAGCGACGCCAGCCAGTTCACGGATGCGCGGGACGATGCCGGCGGTCGAAACCGTCACGCGATTCGGCACGATATGAAGACCGTCGGGGTCGGCCATCACACCGAGCGCCTTCATCAATGGCTCGAACGCGAGGAACGGCTCGCCCGCGCCCATCGCGACAAGGTTCGTGCCGTGCGGCGTCTTCGCGCCCGTGCCGTAAGCGTCGTTCAAAGCGATGACCATCTGCTCGACAATCTCGCCCGCCGTCAGCGTGCGCAACAAACCGAGTTTCGCCGTCAAACAAAAATCGCACTTCAAAGGGCAGCCCGACTGTGACGAGAAACAAATCGTATCGCGCCGCTCTTCGGGGATAAAAACCGTCTCGACCGGAAAGTTGTCCTGCGTCTTCATCAAATAGCGGCGCGTGCCGTCTTCAGCGATGTAGCGGGATTCGACGGTCAACGTCGAGGTCGTCGCGCGCTCCGCGAGACGCGCGCGCAATTCCTTTGGAAGATCGCTCATCTCGTCGAACGAGCGCAGACGACGCCGGTGAAGCGCCACAAAAATTTGTCGCGCCCGGTACGCGGGCTCGCCCATCTCCCCGACCAAAACAGTCATCTCCGCCGGAGACAATCCCATCAAATGTACTGCTTCATTCATTACTCAAGTATTTTAGCATCGCGCCGCTTCACACGACAGTTGACATATGAAGATGCGCCGCACGGTGTAATCGTTGACTCGCCACTTGAATTAGCATAAATGTAGTTTTGAAATTTATTCACCAAAGGAGTCCGAGCATGAAGCGCATCCTCATTGCCACACTCGTTATGCTCTGTGCCTTGTTGCCCGTTCAAGGCCAAACATCTCAGGAAGCGAACAAAGAATTGAACGAAGGCGCGGCAGCGTATAAAGCTGGTAACTTCGCGGAAGCACAGCGCCACTTCGAGAAAGCTCTACAACTCGACCCGTCGCACAAGAATGCGCAGCTATTTACTGCGCGAGCGATTCACGCGCAGTATCGCCCCGGTGTTGACACGCCGGAGAATACCGCCAGAGCGCAGGAAGCAATCGAGGCATATAAAAAGGTGTTGGAGAGCAACCCTGACGACCATAATGCTTACAACTCGGTCGCGTATCTCTACCGCCAGTTGAAGGATGAAGAGAAAGAAACGGCATGGCTAATGACGCGCGCCACATCGGAAACGGTGCCGAAGGAGAAACGCTCGGACGCTTACACGGTGCTGGCGAGCAAGCAGTGGAACTGTTCTTACGACATCACCGAGCGGAAGGAGAACAAGGAGATCATCAATAAGCCGGACGCCGTCATCATCCAATTCAAGAAGCCGAAGGATCAGGCCGACTTTGATAAAGCCCAACAGTGTGTGGCGCGTGGAATGGAATTGATCGAACAGGCGATCACTTTGAATCCTGAGAATCTGGCGGCGTGGTCGTATAAAACGAATCTGCTGCGCGAGATGGGGAAATTCGCGCAGATGGAAGGCAACCCTGACCAGAAGTCTTATTACGACAATCAGGCGGAAGAAGCGCTCGCCGTCATCACGAAACTGAGCGAACAGGCTGCACAGCATGCGCCCGTCGACGGCCGGGGTGGCCCGGTCGGCCCCGTCGCCCTCGCTAACGACTCCGCGTCTGCGGCGAATATGCAAGAAAGGATTCGGGAACAATCCATTCGACTTTTGAGACTCGCTAACGACTCCGCGTCTGCGGCGAATGTGCAAGGCAATCCGTCTCCGGAGGCCAAGCCGAAAAAGGGAATCTTTTCGGCAGGCGTACTCAACGGAAAAGCAATCAGCAAGCCTGCTCCGTCATACCCGGAAGAAGCTAAGGCGGCGCGAGCTTCGGGCACGGTGACGGTGCAGGTCGTGGTGGACGAGGCCGGCAACGTGATCTCAGCCAGCGCGGTGGACGGGCACCCGTTGCTACAGAAGGCTGCGGTTGCAGCCGCGCGCCAATCCACATTCTCCCCGACCATCCTCTCCGGCCAGCCCGTCAAAGTGTCAGGCGTGATTACTTATAACTTCGTGCTTCAATGAATCGTCAACTGATTGGCCGCTTGTGCTGCCTGTGTGCTCCGCTGCTTTTCCTCGGTGGTTGCGGTGCGTCGCGTAGCGCGGTTAGCTCGGTTCATCAATCTACAAAGCCTGCAATCGAGCACGCGGCTCAACAACGAAGTCCCGCGCCGCGACCTTCGATTGGCTCGCCGTTTCTGGATGGGTTCGTCGCGGCGGCGATTGACCGGACGAATCAGCAAGTCCGTTACGACGCGACGTATTTCAAGATTGATTACCCCGACGGCGACGTACCGGCGGAGGTCGGCGTATGCACCGACGAAGTGATTCGCTCTTACAGAAAGGTCGGCGTTGATTTGCAGAAGGAAGTGCATGAGGACATGAAGAGCAACTTCGGTCTCTACCCGCGCCAGTGGGGATTGACGAAGCCGGACACAAACATTGACCACCGGCGCGTGCCGAATTTGATGGTCTTCTTCGGGCGCAAGAGCGAAGCGTTGCCGATCACCGACAGCGCGAAAGACTATGCGCCGGGCGATGTTGTAACGTGGGATTTGGGCGGCGGGATGACGCACATCGGAATCGTGGTAAACGTCGTGTCAGACGCCGACGCTGGTCGTTACATGATCGTGCATAACATCGGCGCGGGGCCGAAGATGGAGGACGTGCTGTTCGGTTGGAAGATCACCGGCCATTATCGCTACACGGGGCCGCCGCCCCCGCGTCCGCAATCTTCACGCCAGCCGGAGCGCGTCAGGGGAAACTGAAGGCGAACGTCGGACGTTTTGTCCCGGAATGGTGAAGCGGTTCATGGCAGTCGAGTTACGAGAAATCAGCAAAGACAATTGGCGCGAGTGCATCAAGCTTAAAACCTCGGATGAGCAGACGGGATTCGTCGCCCCGAATCTCTTCTCCATCGCGCAATCGAAAGTCGAGCCGTACCTGTTACCTCTGGCGATTTATGACGGGGAAGTGATGGTCGGCTTCATCATGTATGGCCGCGACCCCGTCGACAATTGCTACTGTGTGGCGCGCTTGATGATTGACGAGCGTCATCAAGGCAAGGGTTACGGCAGAGCGGCGATGATCGAAGCCGTCAAGCGAATGAGGGCAAAGCCGGATTGTCACGAGATCGTTCTCAGCATCGAGCCGGAGAACGTGGTCGCCGAAAGACTTTACGAAAGTCTCGGCTTCAGGAAAACGGGAGAAGTCATTGAGGGCGAAGTCGTGATGCGGCTTTTGTGAAAAGGATTCTGATGTGCAGTTAGAAGAATTGGGTTGGAACAGTTTCTTTGCCGAAAACTTTGCCGCTCATGCCGCGCAGGGCTACGGCGTCGGGCGGGTTTTTCTTCAGCATAATAAAGTTTACCTGCTTCAAACCGGCGAGGGTGAAGTGTGGGGCGAAGTCACCGGCAAGTTGCGGCATCAGGCGCGCGGCGAGCGCGGAGTGTTACCGGCAATCGGCGATTGGGTCGTGATCCGCGAATTGAAGGAAGAAGGGAAGGCGACGATTCATGACGTGCTGCCGAGGCGAAGTAAATTCTCGCGCAAGGTCGCCGGCACCCGGACGGATGAGCAAGTCGTCGCCGCGAATGTTGAGACGATTCTGCTCATCGTCGGGTTAGATAACGACTTCAATCTGCGGAGAATAGAGCGTTATCTCATCGTCGTGTGGGAGAGCGGCGCGCGACCCGTGATCGTTTTGAACAAAGCCGACTTGTGCGCGGACGCGGCGGAGCGTGCGCGAGAAGTCGAAGCCATCGCCCCCGACGTTCCGGTGTTGTTGATGAGCGCGAAGAAAGATGAAGGCTGGCGACAACTGCTTTCGTTTGCCGGAGCGGGACAGACCATCGCGCTACTCGGTTCTTCGGGCGTCGGCAAGTCAACAATTGTTAACCGTCTGCTCGGCGAGGATGCTCAGCGCACGCAGGCCGTGCGCGAGGGCGACGACCGGGGAAAACACACCACGACGCACCGCGAAATCCTGATGCTGCCGACGGGAGGCCTCGTGATAGACACGCCCGGCATGCGCGAGTTGCAACTGCTCGTCAGCGACCGGGGCGTGCGCGACGCCTTCGAGGATGTCGAATCGCTGGCGGGCGAGTGTCGTTTCGGCGATTGCCGACATGCCGACGAACCCGGCTGCGCGATCAAGGAAGCCTTGACAAGCGGCACGCTCGACGCGGAGCGTTACGGCAACTATCAAAAGGTGCATGCCGAGATGGATGAACTCGCCGCCCGACAAAATTACCGGACGTCTCCGGTGGACAAAGAGGGGCGACGGCGGAAACTTCCTTACCCGTCGCGCAAGCCGGTGAAGAATCGGTAAGCGAATCGGTTAAAATTTTTCGTAATGGTGTGGAATGA
>JBPCPQ010000042.1:0-8137 GCA_050999015.1 Pyrinomonadaceae bacterium
CGTTGAGCTAATCAGTAAACAACTGAGCGGCGTGCTTGAGACGTTCGGCGTCGAGCCGGTGGCGACCGTCGGCTTACCGTTCGACCCGCACATTCACGAAGCCATTGCAACGGAACAGACTGATGCACATGAGCCGGACACCGTTGTTGAGGAGATCGTGCGCGGCTACCGCTTGGGCGGTAAACTTCTCCGTCCGGCGATGGTTAAAGTGGCGAAGTGAGCAGCAAGGCAAAAGTAAAAAGGCAAGAGTGAAACTCAATCAAGAGGGGATAGTTGTTCAATCCTGATTCAGGAAAAATTTTGCGCGAGGTATTTAAGTAACCACCGGCCTTTCTTCGTTTCCGTCTTAACCTCGTAAAGTCTGAAAGCGTTATGGGTAAAGTTGTCGGAATTGATCTCGGAACGACGAACTGCTGCGTCGCCGTGCTGGAAGGCGGCGCGGTGCAGATCGTGCCGAATAAAGAGGGCGGGCGCACGACTCCTACAGTGGTCGGCTTCACCGACAAGGGCGAGCGCCTTGTCGGGCAGATTGCGAAGCGACAAGCGGTGACTAACGCGGTCAACACCGTCTACGCCGTCAAACGACTCATCGGCCGCAAATTCAATTCGCCCGAAGTGCAGCGGGCCGGCGAGACTGCGCCCTTCGAGATCGCCGATTCACAGAACGGCGACGCGCGCATCCGCGTGCAGAACCGCGTCTATAGTCCGCAGGAAATCTCCGGCATCGTCTTACAGCGCCTGAAAGCCGCCGCCGAAGAATTTCTCGGCGAGGTCGTCACGGAAGCCGTCGTCACCGTGCCCGCATATTTCGACGACACGCAACGACAAGCGACGAAGGATGCAGGCAAAATCGCGGGACTAAAAATCGAGCGGATTATTAACGAGCCGACCGCCGCCGCGCTTGCCTACGGACTCGGCAAATCAGGGTCAGAACGTATCGCCGTCTACGATTTGGGCGGTGGCACATTCGACGTTTCTATCCTCGAGATGAACGACGGCGTGTTTGAAGTCCTCTCGACTTCGGGGAACACCTTTCTCGGCGGCGAAGACTTCGACGAGAGGATTATAAATTGGATCGTCGAAGAGTTTGTTGCCGAGTCGAAGATCAATCTGCGGCAGGATCGGCTCGCGCTGCAACGTCTGAAAGAAGCCGCCGAGCGCGCGAAGTGCGAACTGTCGTCGCTCACTGAAACCAACGTCAACCTCCCGTTCATCGCGGCGGACTCTTCCGGCCCGAAGCACTTCAGCAAAATCCTGACGCGCGCAAAGTTTGAGGAGTTGGTCGGCGATTTAATCGAGCAGACAATCGAGCCGTGCCAGAAGGCTTTGTGGGATGCCAAACTTCAGCCGGGCGATATTGACAAAATACTCCTCGTCGGCGGCCAGACGCGCTCACCCGTCATCGCGCGCACCGTGCGCGAAATTTTCGGGCGCGAGCCTTCGGCGGAGATTAACCCGGATGAAGTGGTGGCGATGGGGGCGGCGATTCAGGGCGGCGTGTTGAGCGGCGACGTGAAAGACATCGTGCTGCTCGACGTGCTCCCCTTAAGCCTCGGACTTGAGACGCGCGGCGGATTGTTCACCAAGCTGATCGAACGCAACAGCACAATCCCACTCCGTAAAAGTTTGACCTTCACGACGGTCGTGGATAACCAATCTTCCGTCCAGATTCACGTCCTACAGGGCGAGCGCGAGATTGCGAAGGCCAATCGCTCGCTCGGAAAGTTTGAGTTGATCGGCATCCCACCGAGCGCGCGCGGTGCCGCGCAGATCGAAGTCACCTTCGAGGTGGACGCCAACGGCATCCTTAACGTGTCGGCGCTGGACAAGATCGGCGGGCAGCAACAGCAAATGCAAGTCACGCCGACATCCGGCCTTTCGACCGACGAGATCAACCGTTTGATTGCCGAAGCCGCCGGCTCCGTCGAAGCGGATCAGCGCGCCAAAGAATTGATCGGCTTGCGCACCAAACTGGACGGTCTTGTGCGCAACGCCTCGCGCACCTTTAAGGAGTTTGGCGGCGGGCTGACGCCCGACGAGCGGCAGGAAGTGACGCGCGTGTTGGATCAAGGCGAGCAGGACATCTACGCCGAAGACCCGGCGGAGGTGCGCGGCGCCATTCAATCGGTGGAAAAAATTGCCGGGCTGCTAACAATAGCGATGCTTAACCCGGCAACCACCGCCGCCACGAAGGAATCAGAGGAACCTAACGAAAGGCTTTAGAGAAGTGATGGGTGGTAGGTAATGGGTGATGAGATGAAGAACTGTTTTTACTTATCACCTATCACCCATCACCCATCACCGCATTCAGATGAGTAAAAGAGATTATTACGAAATTCTAAGTGTCAGTCGGAGCGCTACGGACGGAGAGATAAAGAGCGCTTACCGCCGTCTTGCGGTGCGTCATCACCCGGACAAAAATCCGGGCGACGCGGAGGCTGAGGAAAAGTTCAAAGAGGCGGCGGAAGCTTACTCGGTGCTTTCGGACGTGGAACAGCGCGCTCGTTATGATCGCTTCGGACACGCCGGCGTGTCCGGTGGCGGCGCGACTTGGGGTGCTTCCGGCTTCGGCGGCATCGAGGATATTCTCGGCGACTTATTCGGCTTCGGCGACGTGTTCGGCGGTGGACGCGCCGGCGGCTCACGGCGTTCGACCGCACAACGCGGCTCAGACCTGCGTTACGATTTCGAGATGACGCTCGAAGACGCCGCCGCCGGAATAACAGCACAGTTGCGTATCCCGCGTCTTGAGACTTGCGACAACTGCAAAGGCTCCGGCGCGGCGAAGGGAACACAGCCTGAGACCTGTTCGACGTGCGCGGGCGCGGGACAGGTTCGCTACCAGCAAGGCTTCTTTTCCGTCGCGCGCACCTGCGGTACGTGTCGCGGCACGGGACGGATCATTAAGAATCCGTGCGAAGAATGTCGCGGCGCGGGGCGCGTCGAGCGCGAAAAATCTTTGGAGATTAAGATTCCCGCCGGCGTCGAAACAGGATCGCGTCTGCGCATCGCCGGCGAAGGCGAGTCGGGCGCGGGCGGTGGGCCGGCGGGCGATTTGTACGTTGTCATTCACGTCAAGGAGCACGAACAATTTGAACGGCAGGGAAGTAATCTTTACTCATCCGTGCCGGTGACATTCGCGCAGGCGGCGCTCGGCGCGGAAATCACAGTTGAAACGCTCGGCGGGCAGCAGCAGTTGAAAGTTCCGACGGGCACGCAGACCGGAACTGTTTTTCGCCTCAAGGGTAACGGCATGCCCGTGCTCGGCGGTCGCGGTCGCGGCGACCTCTTCGTTTCCGTGACCGTCGTCACGCCGACCACGCTGACGCGCGAACAACGTCGCCTGCTTGAACAACTCTCCGAAATCGAAGACCGCGATTTACAGGATGCCGGTCTGATGGACAAAGTGCGGAACATCTTCGGCTAATTTGAATTGGCGTAAAGGAAGTAACATGAAAGGCCGCCTCTGTTCGGGCGGCCTTTTCGTCGAGCCATGACTAGTTGCATCAAAATAAAACGTCCTCACACGTTACAACCGCTCGAACGGTGACAACCGACGCCCATACCCATCCCGCGCATATTTCCCTCTTTTCCCAATAAACTCAACAGGTAGAGCCGGCTCATCAATGTCATTTTAGTCCCGGCACAACAGTTGCCGTTCTAAGCGTTTGGAGATGATGGAGAAACTTTGGTAATTGAATCCTTTTAACGCGGGGAGCGGGTCATGATGAGAACAAACCAACGAACAATTATAGTTTTTTTGTTTACAGTAGTATTGACGACATTTTCAATTACAGGAACGGCTGCAATCAGTAATGACCCGGATACCGACACACGTATTGTTGAGGCGAGAGTTGTTGAAGCAACAGACGCGCGGATTTCAGTAATCGCGCAAACCGGCGTAGAACATGTTATCGCTGTTGATGGCGCGGGAACGAAAGTCAAAGTTGACGGTCAGGCCATGTCGCCGAAGGATGTGCGTGTGGGAGACATCATTACGGTCGAGCTTGACGAGATGAATCCTGTTAAGTTTGCTAAGAACATTGATGTAACCCTCTCCTCTGATAGTCAGGTAGCGCGCGCAAGACCGTAATATAGAGATCAAGCAAGTTCGCCGGTAGAAGCACCGACGCCATAAACGTCGCCTCGCAGACTTCCGGTAACAAAAGCCGCCGCGACTCGTAAATGAGTCGCGGCGGCTTTGAGTTTGTCCATGCCTTTAGTAAATCAGACTACAAACGATAGCGAACACGATTCCGCCTTAATTCCCCATCTTCGACCTCGACATTCTGTAGACGCATTGACACATCGGCATTCAAATCGAGACCGGCGCGCTCTCCAGCTTGGAGTTTGACTGTCCCGGCGGCAGCGATCATCGCGGCGTTGTCAGTTGAATAGTGAGGCGAGGGAAAGTAAACCGGAATACCAAGTCGCTGCCCCGACGCGCGCGCCGCCTCGCGCAAAGAGTTGTTGCATGCGACACCGCCGGCAACGATCAGCGTGCGCGGGCGATGTTCTTCCGCGAGGCGTTCGGTCGTACCGACGAGCGAGCGAACGACGACGCTTTGAAAACTCGCCGCGAGGTCTTTGATTTGTTGCGAGGGTTCAGCATCACCTGAAGCGAGCGGCACAATCCCCGCTTCACGGACATGCTTCGTGACGGCGGTCTTCAGTCCGCTGAAACTGAAGTCGGGGCGACCGTCGCCCATGCGCGGCACGCTGAAACGGACGGCGCGTGAATCGCCCTCGCGCGCCAATCTTTCGATCACAGGGCCGCCGGGATAGCCAAGTCCGAGCATCCTCGCAACCTTATCGAATGCTTCGCCCGCCGCATCGTCGCGCGTCCGCGCGAGGACTCGGTACTTGCCCGGCTCCGGCACGAGGAAAAGATTCGTATGCCCGCCGGAGACGATCAGCGCAAACGCCGGATATTCTATCGGCGGATTCTCAAACACGACCGAATAGACATGCCCCTCGATGTGGTTGACGCCGACAATCGGTTTTCCGAGCGCATAAGCCATACCCTTCGCGTAAGAGACGCCGACGAGTAGCGAGCCGACCAGCCCCGGCCCCACCGTCACCGCGATGCCCTCAATCGCTTCCTTCTCCACACCTGCGCGCGTGAAAGCCTCGTCAACGACCGGCACAATCTTTTCGAGATGCTCCCGCGACGCGAGTTCCGGTACCACGCCGCCGAAGCGTTTGTGAATTTCAATCTGCGACGAAATCACGGACGACAGCATCTCTCGCCCGTCGCGCACAATCGCCGCCGCCGTCTCATCGCACGAGCTTTCAATTCCGAGTACAAGCATGATTACTAAACTTTACAACATCCTGTATCTTTCAAGAAAAAGGATCAGCCACGAAGGAACACAGATGAACACAAATGAGAGGAGATAGAGTAGGGAGTGTTGCGCATCTAACAGTTCCGGTCGGCGTAGATGCTTTTCTTTCGTGCTCATTCGTGTTCCTTCGTGGCTCAACTCCTTGAGGTCTATATCTCACCTCGCCTAAATGTAGATGATCAAAACTTAACGAACTCGAATTTCAGTCTAATGCTCCGGCGGACGCTGTTGTAGAAGGTGCCGAAGTCGGGCGCGGCGCTGTTCTCTTGCACGTCGCGTGGGTTCCAGTGGTTGCTGATGTTGAAGAGTTTGACGCCGGCGCAGCCTCTGACTTTCCGGCCTCTGAAGGTCGCGGGAATGACTTTCGTCTTCTCCGTAAACTCTGTGTTAAGGACGAGGAATCTTTAACACAGAGACATAGAGGTCACACGGAGGTCACGGGGAAGAGGTTGCATCAAACTTATGTTGCCCTGTTCGGATTCACGCCTCTCTCTCATAAAAGCTCAGCGCCGAGTCGCCCTGCTTTATGATGCGCCAGCGACGCATCCCGCCGAGGTCGTCTCGCAAATTATTCTTATGATGATGTTCGACGACGAGGATGCCGCCGTCTCGTAACAACATCCCGGCGTGTGCGCCGAACGCATTGAGCACCGGCGCGTAATCAATCGCGTAGGGCGGGTCGAAGAAGGCGATGTCCCACGCCTCCGTGCCGCCGCGCCAATCACGGCCTCCGCCCTCGACGGTGCGGCGCAGATACTCCGCCGCCTCACTTTTCACCACTTCGGTTGACTCTTCTGGCACGCCGCACAAATCAAGATTCGCTTCGATTAGCGCGCACATCTTATGCACGCGGTCAACGAAGGTGACGAACGTGGCATCACGCGACAACGCTTCGATGCCGATGGCCCCGGAGCCGGCGCACAAGTCGAGAAAACGCGCGCCTTCGATGCGCGGTGCAAGGACGTTGAAGAGAGTTTCGCGCAGACGGTCGGAGGTCGGTCGGATCTGCATTGAGGGCGGACTTTTCAGAACGCGCCCGCGATACAGCCCGGAGATAATCCGCATGCTAAGGAATTTAGCACAGAGGCGAGGTCGGGGTTAAAGACGTGGGTGGTAGATCGGAAGGGGAGTACGACTCGAATTTACACGAGCGATTTAATTGCCGTTGGGTGAACTGTCCGCGTGTTTGCTTTTACCTGTCCCTCAATCAAACCACAGGAGATTGGGACAAAGTAGTAGCACAGACTTGCGGTCTGTGCCGCCCGAAGCAAACCACAGACTGAAGTCTGTGCCACTTTGTGGCCCCGATGTCCTAATGTCGTGTGGTTCGATTTAGCAGCTTTTCAATCTTCAGCCGAGTTGCTGATGAGAACTACGTCGCGGTCGAATGTGCTGCGTGAGAGCGCGAGTTGTTTTCCGTCGGGTGAGTAGGCGAAGTTGAAAATGCGCCCGTCTCGAAAATTGGTAACTTGGACGAGCGGGCTGCCGTCAATTGGTTGCCAACCGGATATTTGAAGCACCGTTTTGGTGAGAAACGTAGTTAATGGCTCGCCCGTCCGCCGTCCATTGCAGAGCGTGTTTCCCGCCCGCAACCTTCGCTTCGCACTCACCTGAAATCGCTGATCAGCACGACGTCGTCGGTCACTCTGCCGCGCGCGATGGCGAGCCATTTGCCATCCGGCGAGTAATCGAAGTTGAAGACTTGATCGCCCTGAAAGTGGGTCAACTGCACGGGTTCGCCGCCGTCCACGGGTTGGCTCCAGATGTTTGTGAGGCGGATGCCGATGTAGAGGATGGCGCGGCTGTCGGGCTTCCAGTGAAGCACGAATCCGCCGGCGTGGGGGCCGATGTTGAATCGCCTGGTGGGCGGCCCCCCTTCAAACGGCAGGATCATCGCCCCGCGCGGCGGACTGGCCTGCTCGTCCCAGTAGAAGCAGACGATCTGTTTCCCGTCGGGCGAGACGACCGGCAGGTTGGAAGTTGGATCGCTCAGCCGGACGGGCTGGCCGCCGTCAATCGGCACTCTCCACACAGTCGCGTTACCGTGATCCATCGAGGTGTAAACCACCCACCGCCCGTCAGGCGATGGGTGTCCGTAGACGTTAATGTTGCCGTCGGTCAATTGTTTCGGGTTGCCGCCGTCGGCGTCCATCCGCCAGATGTTGGTCCTGCCCGAGCGGGTGGACGTGAAAATGATGGAGCGTCCGTCGGTTGAAACTGCCGGCCAAGCTTTTGAAACTCCGTCATGCGTCAGTTGTCTTTGATTACTGCCGTCGGCGTTCATGATCCAGATGTCCTGCTTACCACTCGCGTCCGACGCGTAGACTATCCGGCTGTCGGGCGTCCAGGTGAGACCAGAACTACCATCCAGCGTGCCGGAAGTGATCTGCCGGGCGCGGCCCTCGTCTCCTTTGGGCGCCACCCAGATGTTCGAGATTCGATTCGTCTGCACGGTGACGAGGGCACTCGCGTCCGCCGTCAAGCTCACATCACGATAGCGGTTTAAGTCATTCGTGATCCGGCGCGCTTCGCCGCCAGGGTAGGACAGTTGCCACAACTGCGCCGGCGTCGCCTCCCTCCCCCCTCCCCCCGCCATGGCAATCATCACCAGCCCGCTGCCGTCCGCCTGCCACGCGACCTGCGCGACGCTCCCCCACCGCTGAGAGGTCAGAGGTTTTTCCGAGCCGTCTTCGACCGACACCCCGACGACGTTGTGGTAATAGCCGTCCGCGTCGGCGCTGCTGGCGGCGCAGGCGATCATTTTCCCGTCCGGCGACCACGCGATCCTGGTT
>JBPCPQ010000251.1:0-5159 GCA_050999015.1 Pyrinomonadaceae bacterium
AAGGCTTCCGCGAAGTCTCAAGCGAGGTGCGCTTTGCGACGTTGCCGACTGCGGAGCAGCGTGCCGGGAGATTAGGAATCGCGGTGCGCAACCCTTTGACCGGCGTCACTTACGCGGCGAACGCGACTATCCCTGTGACTGCGTTCGCGGGGAGAGTGCTCGCCGATTTGCCCGCGCCGAATTTGCCCGGCGCGGCGAATAACTTCAGCAGCCTCGCGCGCAACCAGTTCTACAACGACAAGGGCGATGTGAAAATTGACCATGCGTTCAGTGACCGTGCGAGCGTTTTCGTGCGCGGCAGCATGCGCAAGGCGAACAACTTTGAAGCGCCGGCAATTCCCGGCCCCTCTGGCGGCGACTCGAACGGCTTCGTCCGCGTCGTCAACCAACAACTCGCGGGCGGCTTCACGTATTCTCTGGCCTCCGCGTCGCTCGTCGAGTTTCGCCTCGGCATCTCGCGCACGCTCGCCGGTAAAGTGCCGCCGCTCATCGGCGGACCGAGCATGAGTCAGCTTTACGGCATCACTGGATTACCGGAAGACACCAGTTTGACCGGCGGCCTGACCGCGCAGATCATCGGCGGCTTTACCAGCTTAGGACGCCAAGCGACTAACCCGCAGTTTCAGAATCCGACCGTCGTCAACCCGCGCGTCAACTACTCGCGCCTCATCGGTCGCCACAGTTTCAAGACGGGCTACGAGTATCAAACGATCAACACGGAAGTGAACGACGTGAACCCGCTTTACGGGCGCGACGGCTACGGCGGGCAGTTCAGCCGCCCGGCGGGAGTAACGACGGCTAATAATCTTTACAACTTCGCCGACTTTCTGTTCGGGGCGCGCAGCCAGTACGCGCTCGTCACGCCGTTCGTCTTCGATTTGCGCCAGCGCATGCACTTCCTTTATGTGCAGGACGATTTCAAGGTCAACAACCGGCTCACCTTGAATCTCGGTTTGCGCTATGAATACGCGACGCCGCAGTACGAAAAAAACGACCGGCTGACCAACTACGACCCGGCGACGAACTCGATCATTGGGGCGCGCGACGGATCAATTGCGGAGCGCTCTCTCGTCGAACCCGACCGCAACAACTTCGCGCCGCGCGCCGGACTCGCCTTCGCCATCACCGAGCGGACGGCCATCCGCGCGGCTTACGGCATCGGCTACATTCATTTCAACCGTTCGGGCGGCGCGAATCTTCTGCCGATCAACGGCCCGCAGGTGGTGCTCGCCGTCATCGAGCAGAACCCGTCGCAAAGTTCCTTCCGTTCGACGCAAGCCGGCTACCCGGCGGGACTCACCGACCCGCCGAACTTCAACCCGCTAACCGCGACCGTCTTTCATCTGCCGAAAGATACGCGCACCGGCTACGTGCAGAGTTGGCACTTCACCGTGCAGCGCGAGATTACGAGGAACACGCTCATTGACGTGGCTTACGTCGGCAACCACGCTGTCAAGCTGCTGCTCTTCGGCGACCTCAATCAAGCGCGCCCCTTGAGAGTCGGCGAAACACTGGCGACCGCGCCGTTGCAGAATCGCCGTCCCATTGCCGGCTTCTCCGCCATCTCGACCGGATTTCCAGCCGGCTTCTCGAACTACCACGGACTACAACTTAAGTTCGAGCATCGAGCTTCACGTGGCCTTTACGTGCTCAATTCGTTCACGTGGTCGAAGGCGATTGACAACGTCGCGCAAAGTCTGGAAGACCCGAACGGCAACGCCGCCAACCCGCAGAACGTCCGCGACCTCGCGGGCGAGCGCGGCCTCTCGGCTTACGATCAACCCGTCAACAACCCGACGAGCGTCGTCTACGATCTGCCGCTCGGTCGCGGGCGGGCGTTCGGCGGTGATCTGCCGGGCGTCGTTGATGCGCTCGTCGGCGGCTGGACGCTGACCGGCATCAACCGCGCGGAGAGCGGGCAGCCGATCAATCTGCGCTACAACCCGACTTCCGCGTTCGCGGTGACGGCGGCGCTCGCCGCGTTTCAGGGCGGCACGAGCTTCAGGCCGAATCTCATCGGCGATCCCCACACGCCGAGCGACGAGCGCACGATTGACAATTATCTGAACCGCAACACGGTGCTCGTCCCTACCGATCAGACGCAGCCGTTCGGCAGCGCCGGGCGCAACATCGCGCGCAGCAACGCCTTCTTCCAACTCGATTTCGGCCTGCACAAATCCTTCGCGTTGCCGATGCGCGAGGACATGCGCGTGGAGTTTCGGACGGAGGCCTTCAACATCCTGAACAAAACAAACTTCCGCGCGGCGGACGGCAACCGCTCGAACGCCAGCTTCGGGCGCATCACCAGCACATTCCCGGCCCGCCAGATTCAGTTCGCGCTGAAGCTTTATTTCTAATCACACGGAAGCGCGCGCACCGTTCAAGACGTCGCCGCATGTTCAGGCGCGGGCGTTGAACGGTGCGCGCCGCCGCGTCTTTCCGTAGCCGCCGGCCTTGCCGTTCACGAACGTATAATCCACGTCGCGGAACAATTTCTGATTGTGTGCCTCGTCGCGCAGCGACTCCAACACGGCTATGTATTCCAACACTTCCGCGATTTCAGCTTCTTTCATCTGGCCGATCTTGCGTCCGAGAATTTCGCGTTCCGTCATATCAACTCCTCACCGTTAAAAACCGAGAGCATTGCCATGCGAAGACATAGCGGCGTGAAAGTTAAGCGTTCTCTGGCGAGCAGGGAACCGAGTTTAATAATGGAGATTATCGCCAATCGGGTTGGATGAAAGGTTAACGAAACGCTAACAATTTGTGACGATGACGATAGTAATGTGCGGGCGCTCGAAGCCGGACGCGGGAGTGCCGTCCGACCTCAACACTTGATAGCCGACCTTGTACAAACCGAGACGCCGCCGACCGCATGGCTTTTGGGGATAATGCCGGGTTAGGTCACGCAGAGTTACCTGTCACCTTACCCTTCAACTCTTTGACTTCTTCCAACTTGGTTTTCACCTCTCGAAGCTTTTCTCGCTGCGGCTGCAACTTTTCAACAATCTCTTCGCGCGCCATCGCTTCCTCCGCCTGCCCTAAAGTTTCGAGATTCTTATCGTCGGTATTCATCGCTTCCCCCGGTTCGCTGTAGATCATCGCCCCGCGCCAGCCATCGTTAGTTGTGCGGCCACTATTTGCCATCGCCCGTCACGCTTAGCGTAAGTGCGCGTGTACCGCAACCGCTCCCTGATGCCTTGCCCGTCGAGGCGGACGCTCACAACTATGAACCCCGTCACCGTCGCCCGCTCACCGGATACCTTCACCTCTACGTCTTCTGTTCTCAGAGACTCGACGGTTGAAACAAAAATGGGCGTTTTCGTGTTGGCGATTTCCTGCGCCTTGTTAATCGTCTCGCCCGACGGATTGAGCTGCGTGTAATCCTCTGCCAGAAGGCGGTCGAGCGCCGCCGCGTCACGTCGCACGACCGCCGCCCCCCACGCGCGATCCAACTTTTTCACTTCTCTTTCGGCAGCACGCCGGCGACGTGCCGTCGCACCTGGGCTTCGACCCGAAGCCGGGGACGACACCGCTACGATCAGCAAAGTGATTGTCAGGGCGCGGATCACGATTCACCGCTTCTTTTCGTGGAGCAGGGTGCGGAGTTTCTTTGCCAAGTCAGGCGCGTCCGGCACCAGCAATTGGTACTGTTCCAACGCCACCTCACGGTCGCCAATGCCGAGGCAAATCACCGCCAGATTGTACCGCCCCACCCAGTCCTTCGGGTTCAACCGGACGGCCTCGCGGAGGGATTCGATTGCCTCGTTGTAGCGCACTAACAGCGCCTGCGACACGCCGAGGTTATGGTAGGCGAGCGCGTAGTCGGGGTTGAGTGTGATCGCCTCTTGGAAGAACTCTACCGCGTCCCGGTATCGCTCCTGCTTGCGGTACACCTCGCCCATCCCGTTCATCGCGTCAGCGAAATCCGGGTCAAGATCAATGGCCTGTTGGTAAGCGCTCGCCGCCTCTTCGTACCTTTGCAGATGGAGGTACTCATTGCCGAGATTGTTGAACGCTTCCGAGTAATACTCGTTGCGGCGGATGGCTTCCTTATATGCTGCGACCGCTTCCCGGTGACGCCCTGACTTCGCCAGCGACAGGCCGAGAAGGAAATGTGCTTCGGGCAAGTTCGGGCGGAAGCTGATCGCTCGTTCGAGCGACTCGATGGCTTCCTGCCAGCGACCCAGTTGAGTGTACGACCAGCCGAGGTCGTAGTGCGCCGTCGCCCATTTCGGCCTCAGCGCGATGGCCTGCTTATATGCTTCAATCGCTTTCTCGTGCTCGCCCGAGTCGGCGTAGGCGAAGCCGCGGTTGAAGTAGGCTTCGGCATCCTTCGGCTCTTCCCTCGACCTGATCCAGCCCTTCAGCCGAGGGTACTGGTCAGTGATCAACAGAATCTCGGCGATGTCGGGCTGGCTTACTTTGCCGATGCGGTATCACACCGCATCGGCCGCAGCGGAGAAGCGCCCGCCGAGCGCCGGCGCAACGGTGAGGGCGAGGAGTGTGAACGTCAGGCGGTAAAACTTAGTGTGTTGCATGATTGCTGCGTGGCTAAGGTGAAGTTATGTCAATCGAGTAATCCCATCCTAAGTCGGCTTTCCTGCCGCCGGCATACTGAACGTCAAGCTCGAAATCGTCCTTACGAAACTCTAACAGCCGCTCTCCCCTGAAGCGGCCCCGGTCTTTCACCTCACGCTCGCCGACGAGTTGCCAACCGGCGCGGGCGAGTGTTTCCGTGTAGAAGCGTTTCACATCATCGAAGGGCGCGTCGGATTTATAGTTCTTCTCGACCCACACGCGGCTATCGTGGGACGACACGGAGCTATCAACTTCGACCATGCCGGGGTAGACCGGCAACGTCGCCCATACACCTTCGACCTCTTTCAGCTTCGACGGGTCAACTTCGGTGCGGGTCACTGTGCAGCCGCACGTCACGGCGCCGACCAAGAAAACAGCCAGAAAGATTTTGAGCACGAAAGCCATCCCGCCCCACTTGTGAAGGGACATCATAACACTCACGACTCGGAGGGCTGAATTTCCTCAAAGAATGACCGGGAGGAGTTGCAGCGACTCGACTAACGATAAGCCGAAGAACGGAAGCACGCCGGCGACCGCCGAGGATTGTTCGCCCTCACTGGCGGGCGTGAACCGCACCC
>JBPCPQ010000446.1:0-12364 GCA_050999015.1 Pyrinomonadaceae bacterium
AATATCTCGGCAACCTGACGCCCGGCTTCGAGGGCATCTTGAATGGCGGCGTCTATCATATTCACAAAAATCTCGGCGTCCACGAAGCCGTGATGTTCGGCGAGTATTTCTTCGTCGAGGCGCTCGACAAGGCTTTGGACGCACTCGACGAGGAACCCGTGCCGCGACACGTGACGCCCTATCCCGAAGATTCACTGCCCGACTCGGCGCGGCGTTGGCATGACGGGCCGACTGAAGAAGATATACCGCCCCCGGCGGAAGATGTTGCGGAAGATGCTCAGGCCAAAAGAAAGAAGGCAAAGACAGAATAATGAGTGACGGAGCGGGAAGCAGACCGGTGTCGCTGGTGACGGGGGCGGGACGCGGCATCGGTCGCGGCATTGCGGTCGAGTTGGCGAAGCTCAATCACGCGGTCGTCATCAATTATGTCGGGAACGCTGACGCGGCGGAGGAGTGTTTACGACTCGTGCGCGAGGCCGGTGGTGACGGCGTCATTGTGCGTGCCGACATTTCTTCGTCAGAAGACCGCGCGCGGCTCGTGGGGGAAGTCATTGACGTTTACGGTCGCATTGATCTACTCGTCAACAACGCCGGAATCGCGCCGGGCATGCGCGCCGACCTACTAGAAGCGGGCGAGGAGTCTTTTGATCGCCTCATCAGCGTCAACCTGAAGGGGCCGTATTTTCTGTCGCAGCAAATTGCGCTGAAGATGATTGAGCAGGTGCGAAGCGAGGACGTGAGTTCGTTCGGACTCCCGCGCATCGTTACCATCACTTCGGTCTCGGCTTACGCCGCGTCAATCAATCGCGGCGACTACTGTGTATCAAAAGCCGGCCTCTCGATGATGACGAAGCTGTTCGCGGCGCGGCTGGCCGAGTTCGGCATCAATGTTTATGAAGTGCGTCCCGGCGTCGTGGCGACTGACATGACCGGTGGCGTGAAGGATAAATACGACAAGATGATCGAAGATGGGGCGTGGCCGATTCGCCGCTGGGGAGTGCCTTCGGACATCGGTCGTGCCGTCGCGGCGATTGCACGCGGCGATTTTCCGTTCTCGACCGGCGAAGTCATCAATGTGGACGGCGGCTTTCACCTGCGAACTTTGTAGTTGAGCAAGGGCGGCGTGTCAGAAAAGCTTGTCACAGAAAACGACCGCGCGTCGGGAGCGTCTGCTTCCGGCGCGCGGTCGTTTGATTTGTCACTTGTCGCATCTCTACCTATATGCCGCGCACACCAATGAAGCGGGTTTGTCAGTACCCGGAGCGGTAGCGACGGGGTGAGGCCGTGCGTGACAGATCACCTCGTGTGTCTGGGCGGCGTCCACCCGGTCGCTACCGCTCCCGGTTCTGACAAGCGCTACTGACTGTTCGGCGCCGCGCCTTTCGCCGGAACTGTCCAGAAGTAGACTGTGCGCCCGTCTACCTCAAGCGTCTGCTCCGGCTTCCAATCGCCCATCCGAAAAGCGTGCGAAACGATGCGTGTGCCCGGCTTCAACTCGCGCAGTAGCTTGGGGCGCAGTTTCTCGTTAAGTGAATCAAGCAAGTAGAGCGTGACGACAGTCGCTTCGCTGAAGTCGGCCTGAAATAAATCTTCGTTGCGGAAGGTCACGCGGTCGGTGACGCCCGCCGCCTTGGCGTTGTCGTTCGCTTCCTTGATGCGTTGCGGATCAATGTCAATGCCGACGGCTCGCCGCACGCCGTACTTTTGCACCGCCGTGATTGGAATGCGCCCGTCGCCGCTCCCCAAGTCATACAGCACGTCGTCCTTTTTCACGTTGGCGACCTTGAGCATTGCTTCGACGACTTCGGGCGGCGTCGGGACATAGATCACGTCGGGAGTGCGCGACTGCCCCGCTTCCAGTGCCTTCTCCTGCGTGCCCGCTGGTGTTGGCGTGGCAGTTGTCGTGCCCGGCGTTGGGGTCGTGTTGGTCTGGGTAGTCGGAGAGGTCTTCGTCTGTGTACCTTGCGACTGTGCGCCGCTCTGCGCGCATCCGGCAATTGTTAAGGCGGCGCAGAGTGCTAAACCGTGGATTTTTCTTTGTAGTTTCATTTCATCTTTTCCCTTTTCATATCGTCAGAGTTAGGTTGCAGTTGACGGGGATTAATCATAACGAGGAGCAACGCGCCCACCGCTAACACGGCTACACCGACGAGTGCTCCGACGCCCGTGTAAGCCAAGCTGGAGTAAAGCAGGTAGGCGCTCGTCAGGCAGAACACGAGTGGCGTCAGCGGGTACAGCGGCACGCGGAACGGGCGCGTCGCTTCCGGCTCTTTGCGGCGCAGCACGAAGAGCGAGATGCCGGTGAGCAGAAAGAAGAACCAGAAGACCGGCGCGGTATATTCGACGATGGTTCCAAAACCTTTGCGCGTCCATGTTCCCAAGCCGACTAAGAGCAGCGCCACCGCGCCCTGCACGATGAGCGCGTTGATGGGCGTGCCCTGGCGTTCGTTCCATTTTCCGAGAAACGCGAACGACGGAAAGTCGCGCCCCAATGCGTAGCTGGTGCGCGCGCCGGTAATGACGGTTGCGTTCGCCGAGGTCAGCGCGGAGACGGCGATCAGCATGCTAATGATGAGTGCTCCGGGTTCGCCGACGGCCCGCCGCATCACGTCCGCCCCTATCGTCTCGGAGCGCGCCGTTCCTTCGAGTCCGAGCGCATGGAGGTAAGCAAAGTTGACGAGCATGTAGAGGGCGGTGATGACGAGAATGCTCACGATGAGCGCGAGCGCCATGTTGCGGCGTCGTCCGCGCATTTCCGCCGAGACGTAGACGGCTTCGTTCCACCCGCTGTAAGTAAAAAGCACGAACACCATCACCAAGCCGAACGAAGCGGCTGACGCGGCACTCGAAGCGGCGTCCGGTGCATTCGTGACGAGCGGATCGGGCGTCGGCGCGATGATGAACGCGGCGACGATGATGAGCAGGAGGCCGAGCACTTCGACGATTGTCAGAATGTTTTGCGTCACCGTTCCCTGACGGATGCCCGTGATGTTCAAGCCGGTCAGCGCGACGACGGCGAGCGCGGCGTAGAGCGACGACGAATAGCTGCCGAGCGGGAAGACATGGCCCGCGTAGTCGCCGAAGACAAACGCCAGCAACGCAATCGAACCGGTTTGAATGACGCTCATGCGCGCCCACGCGAAAAGAAATGACAGGCGATGTCCGAAGGCACGGGTCAGGTAATGATAGTCACCGCCGGCGTGCGGGTAGGTCGTGGCTAACTCCGCGTAACAGAGCGCGCCGACGAGAGAGACCACGCCGCCCACAGCCCACGCCAGCATCACGGTCGCTTCGCTCGAAGCGTTCGCGGCGACGAGTTGCGGAGTTCTGAAAATCCCGGCCCCGACGACGATGCCGACAGTGATCGCCACCACGTCCACGAAGCGCAACGCCGGACGCGGAACGCCGGAGGCTTCAGTTGTGACGGCACCCTCCGACCAAGATTTACTTAACGGCTCACTGATACTTCCGCTCATACCCCTCCTCAGTCATGGTCGTGTGGGGAAAACACGGGCGGGCGTTTCTTCCGTTCGATGATGTTGATTTTCCCTTTTATATACATGAGGATTTCTTGTCAACGAATTTCCAGTTAAAAGCAGTGTTCCAGACGAAACAAAATTACGGGCGTGGCATTAAGATAGCTCAGCAGCAGTCTTAACGCCATACCCCTTTTCTCCCCTTGTTCTCAGTCTTTCGGTGAGCGAAATTTACCAACCATCGAAAGTATGTGTCGGTACTGTCTCGTACATTGAGGCGATTTAATTTTGTAGAAGTTCGAGACGGTCGAGACTAATGTCAGGATATTTTTTCGTCCCGTGAGGGACGCATGAAAATAGCCCAGCGATAAATCGTTGGGCAAGCGCGCCGAACACGGTCGAGTCCCATATGGACGGCTGAAGTTACGGCGGCACAGACGTTCAACCGTCCCTACGGGACTGAACTTATAACTTGTTCACGTCCCAGCGATAAATCGCTGGGCTATTGTCACAAGTCCCTACGGGACAATTTTATTAAGTGCCCAGAATTCAGGCAATCGAAGAATTTTGTGGTACCCGGAGGTGGGATGCGAATAAAAAATAAAGTTGGCACCTGATCCACTAAGTGGCTTGCCTGAGCTTCAGCCTTTCCGCAACCTTACTACTGTGTTTGTCGGCCTTCACCGTGATCCGCTGCACGTAAACGCGCGTTGTCGCCGCGTTCTCGTGATCTAAAGCTTCCTGCGTCTCAAGAAAACTGCCGGTCTCTTCGGCGACGATGCGCGCGTAGGTATGACGTGTTTGATGGATATGTATCCTTCCAATCCCAGCTTCCACAGCATACTTCTTCAGGTTCTCGGCGAACGAGCGCGAGGAGAGCGGTGCGCCCGGCTTCCCCGCCCGGTCGTGCCGCGTCCACAGCGGGCGATCACTGTCAATCACATTCTTTCTTTGCGCCGCCGCCAAATAATCGAGCAACCCTTCAGTGACCGACGAATCGCCAACTTCCCGGCCAACGAACTTGCCGCCCTTGCGCCGGTATTTGATGATGAGCTTTCCTTTTGTCCACTGAAGGTCTTTCCCGCGCAGGCCGATCACTTCGTTGCGCCTCAGTCCGGTGAGGAAAAAGAAAAGTAGCAGCGCGTAATCCCGCTTTGCGACGACGGAGCCGGAATCCGCACCCCGCTTGACCACATCAAGCAATTGGTTCATCTCTTCATCTGAAAGAGCCTTGACTGACTCCGACTGATACGGCTGCGGGTAGCGGGGTCGGGCGAGTGAGGCCGGGTTCGAGCGGATGAATTGACTGAACTGCGCGTCGGCCATCAGCCACTTATAAAAAGAAGAGAGACGAGAGATGCGCGCGTAGACGGTCGCCGGCTTCTGTCCGCGAGATTCCAAATGCCGCCGCCATCTTTGGACATCCTCCGCCGAAATCTCACCGGGATGTTTTTCCGTGAAAGCGAAAAATGTGGAGACAGCCTGCATTTTATCTCGAAGCTTGTCGGCACGCTCGAAGGTCTCGACCTGTGTAGTGCTTTCAGCCCAGAACTGGATGGCGTTGCGAATTGCGGTTGCAGAATTGACGATGACGAGAGATTGAGCGTCACTTACAATCATTTCGAGAGTCTAACACGTTCGACCTGTAACTTATGGCGGTATGCGAATGTATGAAGTTGGGAGCGCAGGCGTCCCGCCTGCCTTGAGCGCGATGAGCGCGAACATACTTCCTCACGCAACCACAAGGACTGTTAAGAGAGAGCGCACCGGGCTTTGCTCTTCGTATCGCTCAGTTATTATTTGCGACGGAACCAGTGGAAGGAGTTTCGACGAATGAAGATCATCATCACGGGAGCGGGCGGGCTTGTCGGAGCGCATCTCGCGCGACATCTTGCGGCAAATCGTCAAGTGCTGCCGCTCGGACACCCTGACCTCGACATTACTGATCGTGAGGCGGTTTTCCATTTAATCTTCAGTGAGTGCCCCGACTTGATAATCAACTGCGCCGTACTCGGCGTGGACGAGTGCGAAAGCGACCCCGCGTTGGCGCACGCGATCAACGTCGCGGGGCCACGAACTCTTGCCGAAGCTGCCGCCGGAGTGTCAGCCGAGCTTCTTCACTTCAGCACAAATTATGTTTTTGATGGCGAATGTGAAGAACAATCGCCTTACACAATTGATGACGAGCCGCGACCAATAAACGTGTATGGCAAAACGAAACTTGCGGGCGAGCGCGCCGTGCGAGAAGCCACATCGAAGAGCTTTATCGTGCGTACATCGTGGGTGTATGGCCCCGGCAAAGATAGTTTTCTCGGCACCGTGCATCGCCATTTGTCGGCGGGCGAGCGGGTGCGTGCCATCGCGGACGTTTGGGCGAACACGACCTACGTGGCTGATTTAGTGGCGCGCACCGAAGAGATTATCGAGCGACGACACTACGCGACGTATCACGTCGTGAACAGCGGGTGGTGTTCGTATGCCGAGTTTGCGCGCGAAGCCGCGCGTCTTGTCGGAGTGGCCGGCGCTGAAGTGAACAAGTTGATTGAAGTTGTTGAAGAGGCGAACGTGAAGCGCCTCGCCCGCCGACCGCGCTCCACACCGCTGCGCTGCATTGAGTCCGAAGCGCTCGGGTTAATGCCCCTTCGTGACTGGCAGGCGGCGCTCGCGGAGTACGTCGCCGGTTGATGCTCCGCTTGTAGTTGTCAACTGAAACTCGGGAGAATGAAACAAGGATGGACGGGGTCAGGAAGAAGGGGGGAAAGGGGAGGGGGGAAATGGAACGTGCGGTGTCCTCTCCTCTTCACCCTTGACCCGTTTCCCTTTCCCCATTTCCCCTCATGGCTTTGTCCTGTCCATCCTTGTTAATTTCTTCGTGTGCCGTTCTCGCGTAACGGAGTTAGAAATAAAACTTCAGGGCAAACTCCAAATTCCTCGGCGGACTGATCGTGCTGGTGATCCTCCCGAATGTGTTCGGCGCGCTGATATTCGTGGCCGGCGGCCCGAAGCTCGGATGATTGGTGAAGTTGAAGAACTCCGTCCTGAAGTCCAGATACTTGCTCTCGGTGAAGTGGAACTGCTTGCCGATAGAAAAGTCCCAGTTGGCGTAGCCCGGCGCACGCACAACCCCGACGCCGGAATTGCCGAACGACCCCGACGGCGGAATCACGAAATCGTTGATGTCGAGCCACCGGTCAATTGTCTGATCGTCGGGCACTCCGTCGCCGATCCGGTTCGGGCGAGCCGCCCCGCGCGGGTTCTGCAAAGAAACGTCTGTCGCCGTGACGGTGATAGGGAAGCCGGTGTGTGCGCTGATAATGCTGCTGATTTTCCAGCCGCCCAGAACGGCATTCACAGCCGGATGCCACTCGCCGCCCCACGCCCTTTCCCGACCGAAAGGCAACTCGTAAGTGCCTGACCAGACGAAATTGTGCTTGGCGTCGAAGAACGCCGGGCCGTAGTTGTTTACCTGACGGTTGTAGTGGTTGTACGAGTAGGCACCCTGCGCCGCGACGCCCGCACTGCCGTAATAACCGAGGTTATCAGTCATGGTTTTGCTCCACGTGTAAGAAACCAGAAATTCCAGCCCGCGTGAAAAACGCTGGCGTGCGCTGGCCTGTAGCGCGTGGTAATTGCTTCTTGCCCACGAATCCGTGCCGCTGACTTGCGTCACCAGCGGATACAATGAATAGAACGGACGCCGCTGTTGCAGCGGGAGCCATGTCGAGGGCGGCCCGGTGCCGGGCAGCGGTTGATTCCAATCCGTCGGCGCGACGAGGTGTGTCGCCTTGTGTCCGACGTAAGCGGTCGTGAGTGACACGGAGTTGCTCAATTGGTATTCAAGTGTTCCGTTCCACTGCTGCGTAAACTGCGGGCGCAGATCAGGATTCCAGATGCGAATCTGCCCGGCGGGCTGATCACGCACGATGACGTCGGTGAACCCGGTCGAGATCGTCCCCGGCCCGGTGGTCGCGTCGAAGGGGCGGTCGGCTTCCGAGAAGAACGGCGGGTTCAGCGGCAGACGCAAGTTCGACCCGGTGCCCTCCATGTATTGCGTAATGCCGTAGCCGGCGCGAACCACCAACCTTTTGTCGAACGCATCGGGGTTCCACGCGAAGCCGACGCGCGGCTCGAAGCCTTTGTAATAAGGCTCATAGAGAGAGCGGCTGTTGCCGTCTCGTCCGGCGAAGAGTTGTCTACCGGTAGCGATGTCGAAGTTGGACTGACGATCCTTGACCTCATACACCGGCGAGGTGTACTCCCAGCGCAGCCCCAAATTCAGGGTCAGCTTATTCCTCGCCTTGAAATCGTCTTGGAAGAAGATGCCGATGCGATTCTGGCGATGCCCCCAAGTTCCCGTTCGGCTACCGATTCCTTTATTGGCAAGCTGATCCAGCAGAAAGTCGGCGAAGGCGGCGCCGGTGAATCGTCCGTCGTAGGTAAAAATGCCCAGCAAGCCGTTGTTGCCGGGGTAGAAACGGTTCTGCTGATAGCGCAGCCACTGCCCGCCCATCCGCATGAAGTGGCGTCCACGCGAAACGGAAAGATTGTCGCCGTAGTGGAAAGTGTTGGTGACGTTATCCTCAATGACTCCAGTAGCACCGATGGCGGAGACGCCGTTCCCAACGTTGATCGTGCTGATGCCCGGAATGGCTTGGCCTCCGGGGATGCCTAATTCGGCGTTGGCGTCTCCGATCCCCGCAAAGTCAAAAAAGTCAGTGATGAAAACCGCACGGTTGAATCCAATACGGGCTTCGTTGACCACTGCCGGACTGAAGACATGGTTCCAGTTGAGCGCGACGTTCTGGGGCCGGCTGAAGGAGGTGCCGGTGATGTTTGTCGGCAGCGCGCCCTGTGGACTTTTGGTGTCGTAGTTCCCGAAAGAGTAGCGCCCTGAAACGTTATCCTTATCGGAAATCCTGCCATCAATTTTGATGTCGAATTGATATGCATCGAGTGTGTTCTGAAACGTCGTCGCGTAGTTCCCGGTGATGTTAGATGTGCCGAGACGGGTTGGCAGCGGGTACAGGCTGGCATCGGCGAAGAGTGTTCTCGCCGCAGGATTGACGATTCGATTCTGCGGAATGATGTTTCCCGGAAAGCAGGCCGTCCGGTCGGTCGCGTTGCAGTTGCCCGTCCGTTGCGGGTCTCGAATCGGCGTCGTCAGGCTGGAAAGATTTCCGCTCCGCCATTCGACGGGCGCGACCGTCACCGACGTGCCGCCGCCGGTACGTTGCTTCGAGCCTTGATACGCGCCGAAGAAGAAAAGCTTGTTGCGAAGGATGGGGCCGCCGATAGTCCCGCCGTAGATGTTCTGGCGTAGTTTCTGCTTCACTGCGCCCGCACGATTGTTTGACCACGAATTTGCGTCTAAAGCATCGTTGCGGAAGAACTCGAAGAGGTTGCCGTGAAACTCATTCGTCCCCGACTTCATCGTGGCGTTGACGACCGCGCCGGTAACGTTGCCGAACTCGGACGAGGAGTTGCTCGTCTCCACTCTAAATTCGGCAATCGCGTCAACATTCGGTTTGTAGCCGATGCGATTGTCTATCGTTTCATCAACCGAGATACCGTCGAGCAGGAAGCTGTTGCCTTGTTCCCGGTTGCCATTGACGAAAGGCCGCCCTTGCGTGCCGAGACCGGGATTGGTGAAACCGCCCGGGTTCGGTGTAATCGCCCCCGGCACAAGCAGCGTCAACTGCTGGAAGTTGCGGCCGTTGAGGGGCAGGTTCACGGTCGTGTTCCCTGTGATTACTTGTCCCACCGTTGTTGATTCGGTTTGGAGAATCGGCGCGACATCTTCGACGATGACCTGCTGACTGACCTCGCCGACTTCCATACTCAAGTCAACGCGGGCGGTCTGATTAACTTCAAGCTGGATCGCGTTAGAAATTAGACGCTTGAATCCACTGGCCTCGACCGACACGACGTAGCTTCCGATTGGCAGGAACGGAATTGTATAAAGCCCGTCCTCGCTTGTCTGGGCCGTGTATTCAAGTTTAGTACTTTGATTAGTGACGACCACTTTGACGTTAGGCATGACGGCGCCGTTCGGGTCAGAGACGGTGCCGGTCAATGTGGCGGTGTAGGTCTGGGCTGAAGTCGAGGGGGTGATAAAACCGACGTACAGTCCCGTGACCAACAGGATAACCGTCAGAAATTTTCCTATACTTCTTATCATTGCGGCCTCCTTCTTTTTGAATCATGAATGTGCGGCCAAGACAGGTGTGCAACTTCACGAGGAAGCAAGGTTGTAAAACGTCTACGCCGCTTTGAAAACCTCTCGGAGCCTGCGAGCGACAATCCGGTCTTCGCCCGGTTGTAACATCCACACGCCGATAGTTATTTCATCGGGCGTAGTGGGCGCGTAGGGCGCGAGTTCGATTGACGGATTGCCCTCGCGGAGTTGTTTGCGCACATCTTCAACCGACAAGTTAAGCGTTGATTTGTCCAAAGTGAGTTTCAGATGTGGAACATGATTGGCAATCGGCGGGACGTGCGTCGAGGAACGGATACCTTTCACGTCTGCCACGCTATCGGCGAGAACTTTAATGCGCCTCTCCCATTCTTTCCACTCGGCGGCGGCGTCGCGTTGCAAGAACATCTCCACCGCGACCAGCATGCCGATTATCTCCTCTTTGTTGACCTTCATGCCGCGACCAATCGAATCGCTGTTTGGCGAACAATTCAGGCGCGCCGCTTCAATCAAATCTTTTCGTCCCAGCAGCAGTCCCGCGCTCTGCGGGCCGCGAATCCCCTTACCGCCGGAAAAGGTGACGAGATCAAAGCCTATCTTGTTGTACTTTGAAAGATGCTCGGTCGGCGGCACGTCGGCGGCGGCGTCGTTGAACGTGGGGACGCCGTGTTTCTTTCCGAGCGCGACGAATTGTGCGGCGTTGATTTTCCCGTCGAGGTCTTTGTCGTTGAAGAAGAGCATCATCGCCGTGTTTTTATTCACCGCCTTTTCCAACTCGTCGGCGGTTTCCACTTCGACAAATCGAATGCCGCAGTTGCGCACCGCATGATCGTAGCCGTAGCGATGCGACTTCTGGATGATGACTTCATTCTTCATCCCCGCGATGTCCGGCAGACGCTTGATGAATTCAGGATTTTTACCCGTGATGCAGGCGGCGGTTCCGACTGTGAGCGCGGCGGCGGCCCCCGAAGTGACCATCGCCGCTTCGCACCCGATGAGCGAGGCGAGGCGAGCGCCGACGGCCGCTTGAAGGTCATTGAGTTGGACAAATTGTTTTGAGGCATACTGCATCGCCGCCACGACTTCCGGGGGCATCAGCGAAGCGGTCAAGACCGTGTATGTGCCGGCGGCATTGATGAATGGGCGGACGCCCAGTTCTTTGTAGAAGTCTCGGTTCTTTACAGAA
Organism: Pyrinomonadaceae bacterium; assembly: GCA_050999015.1. Classification (GTDB taxonomy): domain Bacteria; phylum Acidobacteriota; class Blastocatellia; order Pyrinomonadales; family Pyrinomonadaceae; genus JBPCPQ01. The sequence continues at coordinate 10,856 of JBPCPQ010000446.1, forward strand.
GCCGCAATATAACGTGGAGAAATAAGCCCCCCGATAATCGGCAAACTCGCTGCCGCTTGAATGAACCTTCGGCGATTTATCATTTTTGGTCTACTCTAAAACGGATCACAGGATGCGAGGTCGTATATCGCAGAGACCGCGCGGAGAGACCCGAGTCTTTCTTCCACGACCCCGGCGTACTTGCGACCCCCTTGTTAGGTTTTTGCTAACGCACCTGTAAGTGCGTAGACGAGTTCGAGACTGCGCGCACATCTAAGAAATTGTTTTGCTATGCAGAATTTTAGTGGCGTTTGGCCGACACTTCTTTGATTGTGCAGACTCTATTCCTGAGCCTTCGGCCTGTCAAGATAATTCTCGGCGACGTGGGCAAAGCGACAAAGAGTTATCAATGAAAATCTCGGCGTGTCGTGACGACAACTAAAATTGAGTCTGTTCCTACGGGGGCAATATCTCATATAATCCGCTCACGATGATTCGGTTTCTCTGCACCTTAATTCTTTTTCTGATCCTAGGTTGGTGTTGCTGCTACGCGCAGGAGCGCAAAGTGATCGTCCCGGCGAACGCCGCCAAGCCGGTCGGGCCTTATAGTCCCGGAATTTTCGCCGGCAATTATCTGTACGTTTCCGGTCAGGGAGTCCGCGACGCGAACGGCACAATGCCGAACGGCATCGAGGCGCAGACGCGGCAGTGTCTTGATAATGTGAAAGCGATTGTCGAGGCCGCCGGGCTGAACATGGCGCACGTCGTCCACACGCAGCTTTACCTTGAGAAGATGAGCGACTTCGAGGTGGTGGACAAAGTGTATGCGACTTACTTTCCGCAGACTCCGCCGGCGAGAATCGTCATCGGCGTTGCGAAGATGCCGACAGACACCACAGTTGAGTTGACGGCGGTTGCGGTGCGTGACCTGCAATCGAAGAACACTCTCTCACTGATGAACCTGAAACCGGTGGGTCATGCCAGTTCTGCTGTTGCTGTCGGTGATCGGGTCTATCTGTCTGGCATCTATGGTGAGACGCAAAGCGCGGCTAGCCGAAATTTAGGGAGAGCGCTCAATGAAGCGAAGCTCGGCGTCGCTCAGATAGTTTTCCGCAATGAATACTCCACGAAGACGCCCTCAATGATTCCGGTCAATGAGCTTCCCGGAAACGCGCGGGCAGCCGTCTCCGTCGTCGCCTTTCGCGGGGCAATTGTGAAGAGTGGCGTCAGGAAATCATCTGACGTCTGTGTGGCGGCAGACGCCAGCACAATCTATTGCTCGGTGCAGACGGGTAGGGTCTCCGGCGAGAGTAATATGACAGGACAGGTGCAAGCGGTGATGAACCGTTTGCAGGCCGGCCTCGAAAAACACGGCGCGAATCTATCGCACGTCACGGCGAGCAATGTGTACCTCGACGAAATCAGAGATTTCAAACTGATGAATGAAACTTACGCTTCATTCTTCTCGAACGCTCCGCCGACGCGCACCACCGTGCAGCCGTTCGCGCCCGTCGCGGATCGCAGCCGAGA
>JBPCPQ010000320.1:0-3531 GCA_050999015.1 Pyrinomonadaceae bacterium
CGAACGCCGCGCGGACGCGAAACGCCAACGCCCAATTCAACGCCAACCAGAATGTCGCCGATCAAAATACTGAGAATCTAAACATGGCGAATCAAAACGTCGCCATCGTAGACCTCTCTAACCAGAACATCGCCAACCAAAATGTCGCGGTCGCCGAAGAAATCTCTCCCGCCGCCAGAAGCGCCCGCGAAGAATTAACGCGACGGGGAATCCCGGTTAACGACGAGACGTTTGTGCGAGTGGTTGAAGCGGGCGATACAGCGGCAGTTGATTTGTTTCTCGCGGCGGGCGTCAATCCCAACGTGAGGAATGGGGGCGGCGTGGTGGCACTGCTCGGTGCGGCGCACCGTGGGCGCGACAACATCACGCGGAAACTACTCGACAAAGGCGCCGACGCGAATGCCCGCGACGACCAGGGAGTGACCGCGCTGATGCTTGCCGCCGCCAACGACCATAAGGACACGTTACGAGTTTTATTGGACAGAAACGCCGACGCGAACCTTCAGGACAACAACGGACGAACATCCCTCACGCACGCCGCCATGCAAGGCCACGAAGACGCTGTGCGGCTCCTGCTCAACAGAGGCGCGAAAGTAAACCTCAGAGACGGTGAGGGTCGTAGCGCCCTCACGTGGGCGGAGATTAACGGTCATTCAAACGTCGCCCGCCTACTACGTACAGCCGGCGCAACACGACCATAGATTGCTGCCGCACGCTAAAGTCAGGACAGATGTTCGTCCCGTGCGGGACAAAACCCGAAGACCAAGATGTCAGCGCCGCGCGTTAAATTCCAATTTCGGTTAGACCGCAACCCATATCGTTCATGCGCTCGCATGAGGTTGTTCATCCGACTTTTCTGCACCTCCACGTACCGGCCAAAAATAGGCTGTCTATCAACCTTGCGGCGGGAATCGAAGCATCAATCGTGTGTGGCACGCACTTTGAATATAGTCTGAACGTCGTCACGACATAAGTCAGGCGGCAGTAAACTGAGAGACCCACTGTGAAGGGGAGAGCACAGAGGGTCTCTCTTTTACCGTTTTGACCCGTCGCGTGCGACACCTTCTGCTTTATCCACTTCGAGGCGAAGGCAAGATCACTTCAAGAGGTTTACCATCGTAAGAAAGTTTCCGTTGTTATCTCTACACGAAGCGGAGTCGTCGCTACCCGCGCCATCCGGCCTTCTCATTCATTTAGAATTGGGCTGATGTGGACGGGGTCAACGCGGTTCGACGATGAGTTTGCCGCGCAGCATATTCATCCCGCAGGTGAAGGTAAATTCCCCCGCTTTGTCCGGCGTAAATTCAATCGGCGTCGTCTTGAAGGCGGGCAGTTCTCTGGCGATTCGGAAGTCTCCAAAGACAACCCGGTCGCTGCAACCCGCCGTTTCATCGCGGTAGAAATTAAGCCTGACGGGCGAGCCTTCCTTGACCACAATTACATCTGGCGTGTAACCGCCGCGCACCGTCACCTTGATTTCCTGCACGCCGCTGTCGTCAAGATTCGCGGCCACGCTTTCGCGCTCGCCGAAGAAGTACCACAGGACGAATCCGATGAGCGCGATTCCGCCGCCGACTACCGCAATTTCCACCGCGTCCATATTCACACCTTCCCTATCAACGCGCCGGGCGACCTGAAGCGTCGCAACCTTAAACTGTTAGCCACCACCGAGACGCTCGACAGAGACATTGCCGCGCTGGCGATGATCGGCGAAAGCAGCCAGCCGGTCAGCGGGTACAGCAAACCCGCCGCGATGGGAATGCCGATAATGTTATAGATGAACGCCCAGAACAGATTCTGCCTGACGGTGCGAATGGTCGCGCGTGATAGTGCGATGGCGGTCACAACGACGCCGAGGTCGCCCCGAATCAATGTCACGTCCGAAGCTTCAATCGCTACGTCAGTGCCCGTACCGATGGCGATACCGACATCGGCCTGCGCGAGCGCGGGGGCGTCGTTGATGCCGTCTCCGACCATTCCGACGATTCGCTTTTCTTCCTGTTGGAGTCGCTTAATCTCTCCGGCCTTCGCCTCCGGCAGCACTTCGGCGAGCACGCGAGTGATGCCCACTTCACGCGCAATCGCCTCCGCCGTCCTTCGATTGTCTCCCGTCATCATCACCACTTCGAGACCGAGCGCCCGCATCGCCGCGATAGCCTCTTTCGAGTTCGGCTTAACGCGGTCGGCGACAGCGACGAGTCCGGCGAAGCGTTCATCAATTGCCGCGAACATCGGCGTCTTACCTTCCGCCGCGAGTTGCGCGGCACGCTCCTCAAATCCATTGAGGCCGATTCCCCGGTCGTGCATCAGTTTCAGATTTCCGAGCAACACTTCCGAGTTGTCCACACTCGCTTCGATGCCGTGCCCGGCAATCGCCCGGAAACTCGTTGCGTCGCTGAGATTCATATTTCTTTCGACGGCGGCTCTGACGATGGCTTCGCCGAGCGGGTGTTCGCTGCCGCGCTCGGCGGAAGCGATGAACCGCAGCAGAGATTCTTCATCGCCGCCGTTCTTCACCACCACGTCCGTCATCACCGGCTCGCCAGTCGTAATCGTGCCGGTCTTATCGAGAACGATTGTTTGAATCTTGTGCGCGATCTCCAAAGATTCGCCGCCTTTAATCAGCACGCCATTCTCTGCACCTTTACCCGTGCCGACCATGATCGCCGTCGGCGTCGCGAGTCCGAGCGCGCACGGGCACGCGATGATGAGTACCGAGACGAAGTTGACGAGCGCCAAAGTGAAGCGCACATCCGACGAGGCGGCGACGAACCACACGACAAACGTCGCAATCGCAATGCACAGCACGACGGGCGTGAAGACGCCGCTGACCGTATCGGCGAGACGCGCAATCGGAGCCTTCGTCCCCTGCGCTTCCTCGACGAGCCTGACGATTTGCTGAAGCGTCGTGTCTTTTCCAACCTTCACGGCACGAAAGCGGAAGCTGCCCGTTTTGTTAATCGTCGCGCCGAACACCCCGTCGCCCGCGTTCTTCTCGACGGGCAGACTCTCGCCCGTCAGCATTGACTCGTCAATCGCCGACGACCCCGCTTCAACCACGCCGTCAACCGGAATCTTCTCGCCGGGACGAACAATCACGATGTCGCCCGGAACAACTTCTTCAACGGGAATGTCGGTCTCGCCACCGTCGCGCACGACGCGCGCTTGCCGGGGCTGCAAATTGACGAGCCGCCGAATCGCGTCGCTCGTGTGCCCCTTCGCGCGCGACTCAAGCATCCGCCCTAACAGAATGAGCGCGATGATGACGCCCGCCGCCTCGAAGTAAACCGGCGCGGTTATCGTCTCGGTCATTCCGGCCATACTCATCATCGGGTCGCCGCCCGCCGCACCCGCAAAGAAACCCGGAGCAATCGTCGCCGCGAGCGAGTAGAGATAGGCCGCCCCGGTGCCGACGGCGATCAGCGTGTTCATGTCCGCCGCGCGGTGTCGGAACGCCGCCCACGCGCCGCGATAAAACTGCGCGCCGCAGTAGAAAACAATCGGCGTCGTCAGCGCGAGTTGGAGCCAGTT
>JBPCPQ010000259.1:0-6379 GCA_050999015.1 Pyrinomonadaceae bacterium
GATGGTGCCAATCGCGCCGCCGATGGCGAGACTTCCAACATCGCCCATGAAGACTTCGGCGGGCGGCGCGTTGTACCACAAAAACCCGAGACTCGCCCCGACCATCGCGCCGCAGAAAATCGTCAACTCGGCGACCTCCGGGCGGTGGTCAAGTCCGAGGTAGCCGGCGAAGCGCGCGTCGCCGGAGATGTACGTGAAGCCGGTCAGCGCCGCCATCGCGATGAACGTCACGCTGATTGCCAATCCGTCAAGTCCGTCCGTCAGGTTTACCGCGTTCGACGAGCCGATAAGCACGAGCATGATGAACGGCAGGTAGAGATACGGCCCGATGTTCGTGATGCCTGTCTGCGCGGTCGCTTTGAAGAACGGCAGACTGAGATTCCACGAATAATCCGAGAAGAAGTAGAGCGCCATCCACACGCCGAGGGCGATGCCCAACTGCGCCGCCAGTTTCCATCTCCCCTTCAACCCGAGACTCTGCTTCTTCGCAAGCTTCCAATAGTCGTCAAGAAATCCGACAGCGGCGAAAAGCGTCGTTGCGACCATGATGATCCACACGTACAGGCTTGACAGCCGCGCCCACAACAGCGTCGAGATCAGCACCGAACCGATAATCAGCACGCCGCCCATCGTCGGCGTGCCTTTCTTCGCAAGGTGCGCCTGCGGCCCTTCCTCACGAATCTGCTGCCCGACGTTCCACTCCCTCAGCGCCTTGATGACACGCCCACCGAAGACGAGTGAAATCAGGAGCGCCGTGATTGAAGCATACGCGGTGCGAAACGTGACGTACTGAAAGACGTTGAGAGCTTTGACGAAATACGATTCCTCACCCTGCCCGGAAAGGCTTCTGTAGAGCCATTCAAAGAAGATGTAGTAGATCATCAGCCTTCGGTAAGGGATGATGAGGGCGGAGGGATGAGTGATGAAGTTAAAACACTTGTCTTACTCATCCCTCATCCCTCCGCCCTCATCCCTTATTTCGTATCGTTCGCGTAATAACTTCACCACTTTGTCTGTCCGCACGCCGCGCGAACCTTTGACGAGCACGAGGTCGCCCGCGCGCGCTTCGCCGGCGAGCGCCGCCGCCGCCTCGTCCGATGTTTCAAAGAACTTCGCCGCGCCCGCCGGCATCCCGGCTTCGCGCGCGCCCTCGACTAACTCCCGCCCGTGCCCGCGCACGCCCCACAACAAATCAATTTTCATCCCCGCGATTTCGCGCCCCACCTCGCGGTGCATCGCCTCGCTCTCCGCTCCAATTTCCAACATCTCGCCCGCGACGACGATGCAGCGATTCGTCCGCGTGTCGCGTCCTTCGGCGAGCGCGCGCACCATCCCGATGAGCGAGCGCGGATTCGAGTTGTATGAGTCATCAATCACTGTGAACCCGGCGGTGAAATTGATGACCTCGCCGCGCATCTCCGACGGCGCACAACTCGCCAGCGCGCCCGCAATCTGCTCCGGCGTAATATCGAACGTGGTTGCCACCGCCGCCGCCGCGAGCGCGTTCATCAAGTTGTGGCGACCCGGCATCGGCAACTCGGCGTCCGCTTCACCGAGCGGCGTGCGCAATTGAAAGCGACTGAGGCCGAGGCGTACCATCTCGATGTTCGACGCCATCACATCCGACTCTTTCTCAATGCCGAAAGTAATCGTTTGACCCGCGTGCTTCGCGCTCATCGCGGCGACGTGCGCGTCATCGTTATTGAGCACCGCCGTGCCGCCCGGCTTGATGTTCTCAATCATCTGCGCTTTGGCGGCGGCGATGTTTTCAATTGTGCCGAGGAATTCCAGATGCACCGGCGAGACCATCAGCACGACGCCCACACTGGGCGGCGCCACTTCGCACAACTTAGCGATTTCGTTCGGCATTGACATCCCCATCTCGATGACCGCGACATCGAAATCATCCGGCCTCGCTCCCGCCGTCTCCATCTGCAAAACCGAAAGCGGCACGCCTAACTCGTTATTGAAATTCTTCTTACTACTAAGAACGCGCCGGCCCGTCGCTCTCAGCAGGTGCGCCGCGATGTCCTTCGTCGTCGTCTTGCCGGCGCTTCCGGTAATCCCGACGATTGTCCGCCCCCACTTGTCCACCGACCCGCGCGCGACATTTTGTAAAGCGTCAATCACATCTTCGACGAGCAGCAGACGATTGTTGAATGCTCCTAACTCGGCCTCTCCCTCGACGCGCGCGGCCCGTCCGACGACGGCGATTGCACCTCGCTCAAACGCCTGTGGGATAAATTCGTGCGCGTCGCCAAAAGACGTTGCGGTGAAACAGTGGCGCGCATAGTCCTCCGGCGACAGTGCGAAGAACAATTCGCCCGGCTGAACCGAGCGCGAATCAATCGAGAAGCCCGTGATTTCTTTGTCAAACATCCCGGCACCCAGCGGCGCGGTTACTGAAGCGCCCGTCGGCGCGAGGACCGAAGCATGCATCAACTCTGCTGCCCTTCTTACGTTCACCGCCCCGCCTCTTCCGCGTCGCGGTTCACAACAGCAGCAGCATTCCTTTCGCCGATTGCTGCCGGGGCTGCTACCGGGGACACCACGACATTTTCCGACTCCGCGATTTCCTGCGCGTGCGCGTCCGTCTGTCGCATCGTCCGGTTCTGGCGCAGACGCACCCGACAACCGGCGATGCGGCGTCTCATCTCACCGTGATGTGCGCTGCTATGTGTCAAGACCATAAAGACAATTTTTTCGATTTTGGATTTGCGATTTTCGATTTCATGCAATCAATCCCAAATCGAAAATCGCAAATCCAAAATTCTTCTCAGTCGCTCCTGCCGAAATCAATCCGCACAATCTGGCCGGCGCGAATGTTTTCGCCCCCCGCCGGAAATTGACTTAAGGCACGGCCTTCGCCGCGCGCTTCGAGTTCGAGTCCGAGTTGCGCGCAGACGCGCGCCGCGTCGCGCACGCTGCGCCCACGCAGATCAGGCATCAACAGCGTGCGGTCGCCGGCAACGGCGTACACGACTTCGCTGACGCCTTCGCCCGCGTCGCGCCTCGGCGCAACTTCCGGCAGATGTGTCTCCGGCGCGACGCTTTCCTCTTCGTTCTCTTTAACGGCGTGAGTACTTTTTCGCGGCGCGGCCGGGCGATCCTTCCGCGCGACGAGTTGCCCGTTTGCGCCGTCGGTTTTCAATTCCGAATCCCTCATCACATTGAGGTACGGCAGAATGACTTCGGCGAGTTCGCGGAAGACCGGCGCGGCGACCTGCCCGCCGTGATACGCCCCCGCCGGCTCGTCAATCACCACGGCGATTACGACTGACGGATTTTCGACCGGCGCGAAGCCGACGAATGACGCGACGTGCTTCGTTCTCGAATAAGCTTTCGTCTGCGGATCAATTTTTTGCGCGGTGCCGGTTTTGCCTGCCGCTGTGTAGCCGTCGAGTTGCGCGGCCTTCGCCGTGCCCTTCAGCGTCACGCTTTCGAGCATGCGGCGCACGGTACGCGCCGTCTCCGCACTAACCACTCGCCGTTGCTCCGGCTCGACCTGTTTGAGTGGTAACCCTTCGGCGTCGCGCATTTCGCGCACAAGGTGCGGCCTGATATGCACGCCGTCGTTCGCCAGCGCGCCGAACGCGGCGGCGATCTGCACCGGCGTGACACCGATTTCCTGACCGATGGCAATCGAACCCATCGAGGTCGGCTGCCAGCGTTTGACGGGGCGCAGAAGCCCCACGGTCTCTCCCGGAAGCTCGATGCCGGTGCGCGTGCCGAAGCCGAAGCGCTTGATGTAGTCGTACATTCGCTCGTCACCGACGCGCAGACCCAATTTAATCGCCGCGACGTTGCTGGATTTGGCGAGGGCTTCCGTCAGCGTCAGCGTGCCGAACGGCGAATGGTCGCGCACCGTGCGTCCGGCCACATTGATCGAACCCATCTGGCAATCAATCCGGTCGTCGGGTCGCGCCAGACGCTCTTCGATGGCCGCTGCGTAGGCGACGATCTTAAATGTCGAGCCGGGTTCGTAGATGTTTTGTAGCGCTTGGTTTGTGCGCGCTTCCGCCGCGATTTTGTTCGCCTCATTCGGGTCGAAGGTCGGCGCGTTGGCGAGCGCGAGAATCTCACCGGTGCGCGGGTCGAGCACGACCGCCGTGCCGGAGCGGGCGCGCGCGTTCTCGACGGCGGCGGCGAGCACCTTCTCCGTCCGGTACTGCACGGTCTGGTCAATCGTCAGCACTACCGACCGCCCATCGCGCGGCGCGTCTTCGACGCTTTCGTAAGACTCTCCGCGCGCGTCATCTTCGACGAAGGCTTCGCCCGCTTTGCCGGTGAGCAAAATGTTTTGAAACTGCTCGACACCCGCGAGTCCCTTTTCGTCCAGTCCGACGAAGCCGAGAATGTGCGACGCGAGCGAACCGTTCGGGTAACGACGCTTCGACTCACTAAGAGCATAAATGCCCTTGAGGTTAAGTGCTCTAATCGCCGCGCCGCCTTCGGCGTCGAGCTTGCGCGCGACCCACGCGAATTTACGCCTTGCTTCTTTCGCCTTCTTCAAGCGCGCGGCCAGAGTGGAAGCCTCACCTCCGACAATCGCAGCCAGTTTCACCGCCGCGTAATCTATGTCGGCGATTTCGCCGGGCACGACGAAGAACGAATCGGTGTTGACGCTACGCGCGAGTTCCCGCCCCGAACGGTCAAAGATCACGCCCCGCGCCGGGCTTATTTCGACGGTGTTCTGTTGTTGCGCGCGGGCGCGGGCGCGGAGTGTTTCGTGCTGCGATGTTTGCAGATACACGAGACGCGCGCCGACAACCACCATCCACAGCGAAAGAAAAATGGCGACCACAGATGCGCGTCGCCGTAAGGCGTCGGGTCGCACCGTTGATCGCGCGGAGTGACGTTCGAGCATATTCAGGAATGCACCCTCTTTAATGAATTGCACGCGCGGGCTTTTCAAACGCCGCGCCGGAGGAATGGGGATGCACTAACACTTCTCGACCGGCGCTTCAGGGAGAGTGTGCATACGAAAAACGCACAAAGTTAAGCGCCGGCATCTAAGGTCTTCTCCCTACTAGCGCCCGCGTCGCCGTAACCCTCCGGCGGATGAATTTACGGACGCCAGTCCTACTGCAACCGGCGCGGCTTGCAAAGTGTCTACCGCGCCACTCCTCGCCGCCTCGATTTGCGCCGGACGGGTCGGTTCTAAACCTATTTCACGCGCCGCGCGTTCGAGCCGCGCCGGTGAGGATGATTCTTCAAGAGCCACAAGCAACCGCCGTTGTTCTTCGACGAGGTGCGCCCGCTCGCGCCGCAACGCCTCGCTCTGATAGCCGTACTGCACGGCGGCCACTTGCTGTCTGGCTGCCATAACAAACCCTCCGACGAGCACGAGGCCACACGTCAGCCACAGCCACTGCCGGCGGAGAGCGCGCCCGTCTCGCTCGCGGCGAAGGTCGCTGTTGTATTGTTGCTGCGGCATTCTTCTCATTTGTAACGTCTGACCTCAAATAGCTGACGCGCAGCGCTTCTGCATTAAACGTAATGCATTAAAGGGCGCAGACAACAAAAGCCGGGCGGCGCGCACTTACCTCTATAACTCCGCTTGTCAAAGCTTCTGTGAAGCTCGCAACTTGGCGCTCCGCGCGCGTGGATTCTCGTCCATCTCGGCGCTTGTCGGCGTCACGGGGCGGCGCGTTAGAATCTCGACCGCACGTCGCGCGCCGCACGCGCAGACCGGCGCGCGCGGATCACACTCGCACTGCCCGGCAAGGCGACGGAAACTTCGTTTGACGATTCGATCTTCCAGCGAATGAAAGCTGATCACCACGAAACGTCCTTGCGTCTGTAAAAGATCAATCGCGGTTTCGATGAATCCGCCTAAGTAGTCAAGCTCACAATTAACGGCGATGCGCAACGCTTGGAATGTTCGCGTCGCCGGATGGATGCGGTCAGCGCGTTTGTGGCCGACCGCGCGCGCGACCAATCCGGCTAACTCTCCCGTCGTCTGGATCGCCTCGCCGCGCTCACGGCGCTCCACAATCCAGCGGGCGATGCGGCGCGAGTGCCGCTCCTCGCCGTACTCAAAAATGATCCGCGCGATTTCTTCTTCAGGAAGGCGCGCGAGCAACTCCGCCGCCGTTTCTTCGTCACCCTCGGCGTCCATCCTCATATCGAGCGGCGCGTCGTTGCGAAAACTAAACCCACGCTCCGCCGTGTCGAGTTGCAGTGACGAGATGCCCAGATCGGCGAGCACGCCACTCGCCTCGTGCTCGCCGGCTTCGCGCATCACGCGCCCGATGTCACGATGGTTGGCATGAACCGCGCGAAAGCGTGAGCCGTAACCGGCCAGGCGTTTCTCGGCCAGCCGCAACGCCTCGCTGTCCCGGTCAAGTCCGAGCACGCGCGTTTCTACCGACGCTTC
>JBPCPQ010000316.1:0-8040 GCA_050999015.1 Pyrinomonadaceae bacterium
CGAGGCTGGGACGGTGGCCTCGTGGGTGGAACCCCCCCCCAGACCCTCTCCCCCCCCCCCCCCGGTACTGATAACTCTACTTCTTGGTGTGCGCGGCATATAGCTGGACATAAAAGCCCATGCTGACGCGCGGGCTTCTGCCTTCTATCATGCCCAAAAAGGAAAGCAGCGTGCTATCAATTCAATGATGAGCACGCTGCTGTAGTTTTTACGTGGCGATCTAATTACGATTCCGCGCCGGTTGTTATTAAGGCAGCGGAAGACGCCGCCACCAATCGTTGTTTTGGCGCTGCGATCCGCCGCCGTAAGGGTCGTAGCTCCCGCGCCCGCGATTGTAGTCGTAGTCCCTCGTGTTGATGCCGTATGCATTGCCGATCACGCGCAGGTCGGAGCGAATTTGGCTCCAATCGGACATGGTGCGCGAATCGAGCCGGTTGCGCGACATGAACTGGTCAATACGCGAACTGATTTGCAGCAGCCGGCGCGCTTCGTCGGCGCTCCGGTTCAAATCGCGCCCGTCGTTGAAACGGCTTTTCAAGCGGCGCGAAGAATCGCGGAACTCTTTGGCGACATCGTTGATGCGGTCTTCGCGCCGCGAGTCGTCGTAGCGGCTGCGGTCGAGCGCGCGGTCGAGATTTTTCTCAAAGTCTTCGCTGCGGTCTTCGACGCGATGCACGGCGTCGCGCAACGAGCGGTTGTCATAGCCGTAACCGCCACGGTTACGCCCGTTGTCGCGGTTGCGGTTGCGATCCCGGTACACATCGCTGTCGCGGTTGCGGTCGCGTCCCTGCCCCCACCACGGCCCGTTCTGGGCCGAAGCGATGCCGGGTAGAAAAAGAGAAATGAGAGCGACAGCAGTAATCGTCAGAATTGTTGTTCGTCGGTTGGTCATCTTCTAAGTCTCCTTAATAAACTCGAAAACGAAGCGACCTTGAGCTAACGCACGCGCGAGGCAGCGCCGGGGCTTGGTCTTTTCTTCGTGCCGCTCCATCTACTGGGGATAATTTCATTCAAAGGGAGACGGCATTTCGCCGAAGAGACTTCGCAAGCATTGTGCCGCGTGCGTGACGAAAATCGGTGACTTAAAAATGTTGAGAAAATAAGGGTGAGCGCCGGGGCTTAACCGAAAATTCGTAACACTGCCGCCGCACATGGTTCCAAAACGTGCATGAGGCGTCGCATATCGTTTGTACTGGATACATTTATTAGCGGCAACGCGCAAAGGATGGGAGGCGGAAGCCCGCGCGTCAGCATGGGCATCTTTTGAAGCTACTTAGCTGATGTTACGCAATCGCAACATCAAAGAAGTTCATCAACGAGCCTGCGCAAGCAGGCGGCAGAATCGTAGCCACAGACGTTAGCCTGTGGAACGCGCCACCAATAAATCTGTAGCCCGCGTGAGCGGGCGATAGAGATAACTCCGGCATAAACACCACGATTCGCCCGACAAAGAAATCGGCGCTTCGCTCGCCCGCACCGCCGCGTCTGTCGCCTGCTTTGCAGGCTTGCAATATCTGCTAATCCTCGTACCACAGGCTGCCGCCTGTGGCTATCAATCTGCCGCCTGCTTGCGCAGGCTCACTGAGGTTGACGACTCATGTTGGGTTTCGCGTATCATGAGCTACGTAAAAACGCCACGACTTCCGCGCGGGCTTCCCCCGCACCTCAGTCATTTACCCGACGATAATAAGTTTCGTGAGATGACGGCGCATGCGCTCGGCGTGAAGAGGTGTGCGCGTGCCGGTCGCTTCTGTGACGAGCCACTGCGGGACGCCATTGGTTCGCTTGACGAGCAGAAAATCTTCGTCAGCTTTATGGTTGCCGAAATGGCTGACACGCGCCGCCGCGAGTCCGCCGCCGCGCACGATGCCGTCCTGCGGTGTGCGCGGCCAACCCGCTTCGACTGTGAGAGCGCGCACCCCCGCGCGCAACTTCATCTGCGTGCCGACCATTGTCGAGTTGCCGGTACGGAAGCGGTGCGTTTCAACTCGCGCGAGACTAAGACCCGCGCCCGCGCGGTTGGCTTCACCGGCGAACACGGTGAAGGTTTCGAGCAGCCACTCGATTCCGGTGGCGCGCGCCATATCGTTCGCCGCGCGCAAAGAAAGGTATGCGGCGACATCGCCGCGCCCCGCGCCCCGCGCGCGTTCCTGCGCCTGCCTCAAGCGCAGTTCCCATTCGGCATCAAGCTCGTTCACAGTTTTCGTTCCACAGTAAGGTTAGGCGCTGCGGCGACGTACTCTCTCGCGTCCCCGCGCGGCGTGATGTTATCATGCCGTCTCGTTAGCCCTTAAATTATTCACCGCCAAAAACTAATGTCTACACTTCTCGCTTCGTTGACAACGCCTGCGCGCCGTGCGCGTTACGCTGCTACTTTCATTCTGGCGTTCCTTCTGGTGTTCGTCTCGCCGGGCGTCGTCGTCGTTGACGCGCAAGGCCCGGCACGCCGACCGCAAGCGCGCTCCGTCGCCACTCCTGCGCAAACATCTCCATCACAAATCACGACCTCAAGCGCGCCGCGTGCGCGGCTCGTGTTGCTGATTGCGGTTGACCAATTTCGCTACGACTTTCTCGAACGCTTCGGCGACCTTTTCGTCGAGGGCGGATTACACCGGCTCGAACGCGACGGCGCGTCGTGGACGCGCGCCGACTTCGATAACATTCCGACTGAGACCGCGCCCGGTCACGCGACGATGCTGACCGGTACGTGGCCGGCGGAAAACGGCATCATCGGCAACGAGTGGTTCGACCGCGATTCCGGCAAGCGCGTCACGAGTGTGTCGGACGAGACGGTGAAACTGTTCGGCGGCGGCAACGATGAGCGGGCGTCCAGCCCGCGCCGTCTGCTCGCCTCGACTCTCGGCGACGAGTTGCGTTTCATGACCGCCGGACGCTCGAAGGTCGTCGGCATCTCGGTTAAAGATCGCGGCGCTATCCTGCCCGCCGGGCGCGCGGCGTCCGCCGCCTACTGGTACAGTTCGCAGACCGGGCGCATGGTATCCAGCAGTTATTACTTCAACCAACTGCCTGAATGGGTCGAGAAGTTCAACAGGGCGCGACCGGCGGACAAGTTTTTCGGCGCGCGCTGGGAGCGTTTGCTAAGTGAAGCGGAGTACACGCGCCGCGCCGGTGAAGACGCGCCCGCGTGGGAATCAGTCGGCGGGAACAAAACGATCACCTTCCCGCACGTCGTCACCGGCGGCGCGACTGCGCCCAACAAGGATTTTTACGACGCGCTCAACTACTCGCCGTTCTCGAACGATCTGCTTCTCGACTTTGCCAAACAAGCGATTACCAATGAGGCGCTCGGTGCGGACGCCGACACGGATGTATTGTCAGTTAGCTTCTCGGCAAACGATATTGTCGGCCACCGCTTCGGGCCGTACAGCCACGAAGCGATGGACATGACGCTACGCGTTGACCGGCAGATCGCGGCGCTCCTTGATTTCGTTGACGCGCGCGTCGGTTTGCGCAATACGCTCGTCGCCTTCACCGCCGATCACGGCGTCGCGCCCGTCCCGGAACACGCCGTCGCGCTTAATCTTCCCGGCGGGCGTGTGAAGTCGTCGGAAGTTGTGGCGGCGATGCGAAGCGCCATCAAAGCGCGCTACGGACGCGAAGGCGCAGCGGACGCGACCGCTGATTACATTCAAACTTACCGTGACGGCGACCGCACGCGCGACGCCTTCACCAACGCCAGTATCTATTTCAATCCCGTCGCGCTCGCCCGCGATGGAATTAGCCGCGAAGAGATCGAGCGCGTCGCCGGCGAGGCGGCGATGACCGTGCCCGGCATCGTGCGCTACTACACGCGCACGCAACTCCAGCGCGGTGCTGTTTCTCCCCACGACCCGCTCGCGCGCCGTGCGCTTCACGGCTTCAACGCTCAACGCAGCGGCGATATCGTCGTCATCTCCGGCGCGTTCAAATACTTGCCAGACTCGATGATTACCGCGACGCACGGCTCGCCCTATTCTTACGACACGCATGTGCCGTTGATAATGATGGGCACCGGTCTCGCACCGGGACGCTACATCCAACCCGCCGCGCCGTCCGACATCGCGCCGACGCTCGCTGCGTTGCTCCGTAGCGCAGTGCCGAGTAACTCGACCGGACGCATACTTAGTGAAGCGATGAGGTGAGGATGTTCGGAGAATGATGGAGCGATGATTCAATTCACTATTAGGCTGCTTAAACTTAAAGGGCTAGATGAAAAAATCAGTTGTACTTCTACTTGCTATTATCCTTCTTGTATTGCAATCGGATGCTGTACCAGCTTCCAGATGCTTTAAGGGGCGAAGCATTTCTGATGAGCTAAAAAATTCAACGGCCGTATTCTCAGGGCAAGCTATTGCTGAAGAGTACAGGCCGGTAAATTCAAAAGAAGATCATTTGCCTGAAGGAGGCGAAGCACTAGTCATACGATTTGCCGTTGAGCGTTGGTGGAAAGGTTCTGGTGAAGAGGAGGTGGTTTTGTACACGGGAGTTACACGTTATCCTAACGGATATACCAGAATGTTCGCCGAAGATTTTACATTCCGGGTTGGCGAGAAATATCTGGTTTATGCTGATAGCTCAGAAGATGGTCTTAAAACTAATGGATGTCGTAGAACAGCAGAAATAGAGAAAGCAGAGGAAGATTTAGGAGAGCTTGGTGAAGGCAAATTGCCAGAAAAGAAGGAAGCGTTATAATGGCCGTCAAAATATTTCTATCAACGTGTCTGCTCATCGCCGTGTGCTTCTCGCTTCCAATCGCCGCGCAGACCGCAGAGCCAGCCGCAAGCGTACACGACCCGACGACCGACTCCACGACGCAGGATGCGCAAACAAAACTTTCTGACGGCACGCCCGACGGACAACTCGCGGCGATTAACAAGCTGCCCCCGGCGGAGCGCGTCGAACAACTCGCAGCGTTCATCAAGTCGAATTCGGAATCATCTTTAAGACCACGCGCGCTGGAATTGCTGACGGTCGCGCGCGCGGCTCTCGGCGACGAGAAACTACGCGGCGGTGATGCGGCGGGCGGCGTCGAGTTGTTCCAATTGGCGTTGGCGGAAGCTCCGGCGGAGATGCCCGACAAGCTGTTCGTCGAAGTCGTTTCGCAATTGCCGTCGAATCTTTTCCTGCGCGGCGAGAACGCGGCGGCGCTCGATCTCGCGCGCCGCATCGAGGAACGTGTTAAGAGTAATCCGCAACGACTACTCGCCGTCGCCGCGTTTTATCTGAGCGTTGAGCAATCGGACGAAGCGACGCGCGCCGCGCGACAAGCGATTAAGCTCGCGCCGGACATGGCCGCCGCGCACAGCGCGCTCGGCCTCGCGCACCGTATCGCGCTACGCCTCGACGCCGCGACGACTGCGTTCGCCCGCGCGCTCGAACTCGATTCGCAACTGTTGAGTGCGCGCCGCAACCTTGCCGACCTTTATCGCGCCGCCGGAAAATCTCAGGAGGCGCTCACGCTTTACCGTGATTTATTAACCGCTGATGCGAAGGATGCCGGCGCGCGTGCCGGGGTGGTGCTATCGCTCTTTGACGTGGGCAAAAAAGAGGAAGCGGAGAAAGAGCTTCAGGCGGCGCTCAAAGATGACGAGCGCAATCTGGCAGTGATGGTCGGCGCGGCTTACTGGCACGCGGCGCACGCCGACAGCGCGCGCGCGTTGGAGTTGGCCGAGCGCGCCGTCCGCATCGAGCCGCGTTACACGTGGGCGCAGATCGCATACTCGCGCGCGCTCGTCGCACAGAAGCGCCCGCTCGAAGCGGAACGCGCGCTCAGGTTCGTGCGCCAGTACGGACGCTTTCCCACGCTCGATTACGAACTCGCCAACGCGCTCGTCGCCGCCGGGCTTTATCAGGAGGCAGCGGAAGAACTTTCTCGTTCTTTCGCAATCAAAAACGGGCAGATCGAAACGCAACTCGCCGGACGCATCCCCGCCCGCGCCACCGACTTTATCGCGCTTCTCGCCCCGGAGCGCCGCGCGAGCATTTATCAATTCACCGTTGCCGACACCGAGACAAATGCGCGCACGCTCAAGGGTCTGCTCGCTTTTCATCAAGCGACGAGCGCGGCGACTGAGCAATCAAGTAATCGGCAAAGTCGAGCTAATGAAGCTGACACCGTGAGCGCCGCCGAAGATTTCATCGCCGCCGGCACGAGCAATGTTGACGAGATGCGCGCGTTCCGGCAGCTTTATGTTGCCGGACGCTTGTTGCAGCGCGGCGTCGCATTGCCTACGGTGTTGGAAGTAACAGAGGCGGCGACAAGCGGAGTCGAAGCGGCGCTCGACGCGCCTGTCGCGGCGGTGGCTGTATTGGCCGACTCGTTGCGCGACCTCCGCGCGCGCGCTATCGCCGCCGGCGCGACCACCGACATTCCCGCCGTTCCGCGCAGCGTCCTCTCCAACATCATGCGCGGTCGCATTGAAGACATCGCCGGGTGGGCGCTATACAATCAGGGCAAAGCCGCCGACGCGACGGTGCGTCTACGCCGCGCGGCGAGCGTGCTGCCGGAGAACACCCTCTGGTGGCGCGACGCGCTGTGGCATCTCGGCACGGCCTTGAGCGCGGGCGGCAACCACGCCGAGGCGCTCCCGTTGATGCTCAGAAGCTACGACCGTCAATCGCCTAACCCTGCCCGCCGCGCAATCGTGGAAGCCCTGTACACGCGCGTCAACGGTTCGCTTCAGGGCTTCGACGTTAAGCTCGGCGCGGCGCTCCCCGTCTTTATCGCCAACACTTCATTGCCGGAGACGCCCGCCACTTCATCGAAGAGCGAAACGCCATCAACGGTCGAAGCGGTAAGAATTGATGACAAAAGCTCCACCACGACACTTGGAGAAACGACACGAACAACTGAACCCAATAAGGGGACAGAGTTAAGCACAGCTCCGCCCACGACTCCCGACACCGAGTCGCGTGCGCCCGTTGCGTCGGCGGCTGAAGCCTTGACCCCCAAAGTAGAGCCGCCGCAAACCGCGCGACCTACCGAGACGGCAACTTCGCCGGCAATCGCGCCGGAGTCCGCGCCAGATTCTCAACCCGCGTCATCACTCCCCCCGACATCCGAAACAGCTACCGACTCAACCGCCGCGCCGAAGTCCGTGCGCGCCCGCCGCACACGAACCGGCCGCGGCAGTGGCGGCTGCACACTCTCCCTCAGCGATAGCGAGTTGATGATTGATAAAGGAGGCGCGGCTCCCATCGTTGCCAGCTTCGACAAGCCCGTCAACTCATCAACAATCAAAGCCGCGACGCGCAACTGGTCGGACATCATCGTGCTCGCGGAACCTTTATCCGCGTCTGACTCCGACTCGATCAAATTCACCATCACTTCCATCAGTCGCACCGCTGGCACCTTCATCGTCACCTTCACCTCGCCGTGCGGCAAGCAGGATGTTGCCGTGTCGGTGAAGTAACGGTTAGGCGTTTTGGTTGAATTGGGGATATGAATAAGTATGGAAGCAGTTGATTCGGTACTATTCATCGTCATGGCAAAGTGGAAGAAGCAAACTCTCAAGCTCCAGAAGAATCACAGGTGGAAAGCCAAACCCGGTTATCGCATCTGTGTCCTCGGCAGAGGCGCAGTCCGCTTCGATATTCCGCAGGGATGGATCATGGAACCTGACGCGGCGTCCGTAAAATTCTATGACGGAGCGCCGCCCGATGATAACTGCCGATTGGAAGCGTCTTACAATTTAATTCCTTCAATTGATTGGAGCGGATTCCCCCTCGAACAGCTTCTCAAGGATGTCGTCGAGGGGGATCATCGGGGATCAATTTCAATAGGTGAAGTAATCAGTGTCAGGCGCGTGGATTTGCGGCTCGTCTGGACGGAGTTTTGTTTTCAGGACTTGGTGGAAAATCGTGAGGCACATTCGCGCGTGTGCATTGGTATCGGGAACAATGTCCAATGTCTCATTACGATGGATTTTTGGCCGGAGGATCGGGCGCGCGCCACTCCGGTCTGGGATGAAGCTTTGCGGACGCTGAAGTTGGGAATGTACGTCAGTGATCCGACATTGGGCGACGCCAAAGAGTACCATA
>JBPCPQ010000440.1:0-5984 GCA_050999015.1 Pyrinomonadaceae bacterium
GTTATCTGCCAAAAAATACAAAATGGTCGAGGAAAGGCGACCCGAGCGT
Organism: Pyrinomonadaceae bacterium; assembly: GCA_050999015.1. Taxonomy (GTDB): domain Bacteria; phylum Acidobacteriota; class Blastocatellia; order Pyrinomonadales; family Pyrinomonadaceae; genus JBPCPQ01. The sequence goes on from JBPCPQ010000440.1 coordinate 50, forward strand.
GAGCAACTCAGTTGCCCGCTTAAATCTTTATACTGATGAGAACCGTTGCCGGAATTTTTCAATCACGCGCCGACGCCGGGCGTGCGGTCACAAGTCTTCGCGGCCTAGGTCTGCCGGAGGCGGACATCAATCTTCTTACTCCTAACGCGCCAATCGAGCAGGAAGTTTCGGAAGTCCCGACGACGGAAACCGAACAACCGGGAATGGGTAAGGCGATGGGCGGTGCGGTCGGCGGGGCGATGGGTGCCGCCGGCGGGGCGACTTTAGGCGCAGTGGCGGCGAGCCTCTTGGTGCCCGGCGTCGGGCCGATTCTCGCGGCGGGCATTATTGGTGCCGCGTTGTTCGGTACGGGCGGTGCGGCGGCGGGCGCTGCTGCGGGCGACGCACTTGAAGATTCAGTTGCGACCGGATTGCCGCACGATGAATTGTTTGTTTACGAAGACGCCTTAAGGCAGGGGCGCTCGGTGGTAATCGCCTCGGCAGCCACGGACGAAGAGGGCGCGGCGGCGCGAAATATTTTTGCCGAGGCGGGCGCGGAAAGTCTCGACGCGGCGCGCGAATCATGGTGGATCGGTTTGCGCGACGCCGAGAAAGAGGACTACACCGGGCAATCGAGGGACTTCGAGACGGACGAACGAGCTTACCGGCGCGGCTTTGAGGCGGCGTTTCATCCGTCGGTTCGCGGCGCGGCGTATGAGGAGGCGCGAGACCGTCTGCGCGCGCGCCACGGCGTCGAATACGACGAGGATGCTTTTCGCTACGGTTACGAACGCGGACAAAGACATCACGAGTCGCTGCGGGAGAAGTACGGACGTTGAGGGATACGTTGCTGAGCGTCGCTGTGATGGTCGGCATCTTGGGTGTGAGCGCGTTCATTACAAATTGGTTCGCCCGCACGATGTACAACCGCTGCCCGGCGTGCGGCACGCTCAATGCGAAGCGTCGCGCTCAGTGCCGCGCGTGTACGAAAGAGTTGAAAGGATGAAGACACGGGAAAAGGGGGAAATGGGTAAAGGGGAAAGGTCGAAGCATCGCATGTTCTTAAACCTTTACCCCTTGCCCTTGCCCCTTCTCTCTTTCTTCTTATGCTCATGAGTGGGGAAAGAATGCTTCGATACACGTTCGCCGCCGGACTAACCGCACTCTCAATTCTTACACTCATCTCACCTGTGATGACAGAAGCACAGTCACCCGCGCCGCCAGTTCCGCCTGAATGGCAGACGCACGCGGAGAAGACCGATTACCGCGAGACCCCGCGCTACGACGAGACTGTGGCTTATGCCCGAAGGCTCGCCGCCGCGTCGCCGCTCGTCAGGACGATGAGTTTTGGCCGGAGCGGGGAAGGGCGCGAACTACCTCTTGTCATCGCCGCCCGAGACAACGCGATGACGCCGCAGGCCGCGCGACGTGCCAACAAAGCAATCGTGTTGATACAGGCGTGCATTCACGCCGGGGAGACGGACGGTAAGGACGCCGGCCTCGCGCTGCTCCGCGATATTGTCATCACTAAAACTCACCCGAATCTCCTTGATCGCGTCGTCGTGCTGTTCATTCCCATTTACAACACCGACGGGCATGAGCGTTTCAGTCCTTACAATCGCGTCAACCAAAACGGCCCGGCGGAGATGGGGTGGCGCGGCAATGGCTCAAACCTGAATCTGAACCGCGACTACATGAAAGCCGACGCGCCAGAGACGCGCGCGTGGCTTCGTCTGTGGAACGAGTGGAACCCCGACCTGTTCATTGATTGCCACGTCACCGACGGAGCCGATTTTCGCTACAACGTGACATATCAGTACGAGCGTCATGAGAATGTCGCCGCGCCGGTGCGCGAGTGGGAGCAAAAGTTTTTCGACGGGCGCATCGTCCCGAAGGCAGAGGCAGCGGGGAATCTCCTCTCACCTTATCTCGTGTTCCGCGACAACCGCTTTCCCGAAAAAGGTGTTGACAGTTTCGTCTCGACGCCGCGCTTTTCGACCGGCTATGTTCCGTTGACGCGCAACCGTCCGGCGCTGCTGATTGAAACGCACATGCTCAAGGAGCATCGCTCACGGGTTCGCGGAACCTACGACCTTCTGCGCGCGGCGCTCGAAGAAGTGAATCGCGATCCCGAAAGCTTAATGCGGGCGGTGCGTCTCGCCGACGAGGGGATTGAAGCAGAAGGTAAAACTTACAATTCGCAGCGAAAGGTTGTGCTGCACGTCGCTCTGACTGATACACCGACGCCGCTCAAGCTGAAGGGCGTGGAGTACCGCACGGAACTGAGTGAGATTTCGGGCGACATCCGTGTCGTCTACGGCACAAAGCCTCTCGACATCACCGTGCCTTCATATTTCGACGCCCGCGCGGTTGTCTCCGTCGCGGCGCCGCTTCACTACATCATTCCGCCGCAGTGGGGCGATGCGATTGAAGTGTTGAACTTTCACGGCCTGCGCCTCAAGCGCCTCGCCGCACCTTTAACAATCGAAGTTGAAAGCTACCGATTGGGCGATGTGAAGTGGGGCAACAATTCGTTTGAAGGCCACGTCTTGCCGAGCTACAAAACCATTCCGGTGAAAGAGCGTCGCACTTTTCCCGCCGGCTCAATCGTCGTCGGAATGGCGCAACCGGCGGCTCGCGTCGCGCTTCACTTGTTGGAGCCGGAAGCGCCTGACTCACTGTTGACGTGGGGATTCTTCAACCCGATCTTTGAGCAGAAGGAGTATGCCGAAGCATACATGTTGGAAAATCTATCGCGCGACATGCTTCGCAAGGATGAAAAGCTGCGGCGTGAGTTTGAGCAGCGACTCGTTGAAGACCCGAAGTTTGCCGCGAGCGCACAGCAGCGTCTGCAATTCTTCTACGAACGCTCACCCTACTGGGATGTGAAGATGAATCTTTATCCCGTGGCTCGCGTTGTGACGCCCGTGGAGATGCGCTTAACTGAATTTTAAGGGGAGCACGATAGACAAAAATATAGGGCGCAAAGTTCTGACACGAACTTTGCGCCCTATATTTCTTTAATCGCCGGTGGCGCGATTACTAAACTGTGCGGCGACCCGTAATGAGGTTGATAACCAACAAAACGAGGGCAATGACGAGAACCAAATGAATCAAATTGCCCACCACACCGGTGCTGAAGCCGATCAGCCAGAGAATTAAAAGTACCACCAAAATTGTCCACAGCATTTTTGACATCTCCTTCTTTAAGAGCTTCCGACGCCTTAGAAATAGGGGTTCTGCTGAACCCGCCTGTGAAATGCCAGTGCAATGGTTATGCCACTTCGCTGGTGCGCCCTCGCAGTATCACGTAACTTGTTGCCATGTGTAAATTTGTGTTCGTCGAGAGGCATCATGTGCTTCTATGGAGACAGCGATTTAGGCATGACATTGTATTGAAATCTACCGCTTGTCTAACTGACTAGATGTCTTAATACCGGCCAAAGGCAAAAGCATGTCAAGCACTCGTATAGGTGGCGGCAATTGGCAGGAGAGCATGCTCATCGGAAAGATTTGGGGCCGTTTGTAAATCTCGAAATTTGCAGTATGCGGCTCGACATAAGCGAAGTTAAATGGACGACTCAACCCTGACTCATGAACAGAGTCACACAGACATTCCTACGCAAGATCATAGACGCACGTCGGGTGCCCGTTCGGTTCTGCTGGACATTCCAATCGCCCAGGGTGAAATACATGGAAGCCGGAATAGGTTCCGAAAAAAATTGCTGGACTTATTTCGCTCGCGGCTGGTAAAGTCAAAATGCGTTCGCAAGCGTTACCTCTGGCGAACACTTCAAGTGTAAGGGGTGATCAGAAAGTCTCACATCAGTGCCTTTCTTTTACTCCGATTACTCCCTAATCCCGTTCCTTATAATATCAAAAAAGCGGCAACACCGTTCCCTTCGGGAACGATTCGGTACGGTTGCTTGATGAGGTGCTTATCTAATGCCTTTACCACGCCTGATCCCCTGGACTCATAAAACAGGTCAACTGATTGCTCTAAGTGCGACGCTTGTTTTGCTGCTGACCGTGTTGAGCCTTCAAATCTTTTACGCCGCGCCTGAGACTGTTGTTCAAGACATCAACTACACACAACTGCGCGCCATCGGCGAAAGCGTCGGCGCGATTTCGCTGAGCGTCGAAGGGGAGCTTCTGACGGTGACGCAAAAAAACAATGTGTTGGCTAAGGCCATTGTCACCAACGAAGCGGCACAACAGGAAATTATCAGCGCCTTCGCTAAGAGCAATGTTCCCGTCGAGTTTCGTTCGTTGCGCCCCGGCCGTTTGCAAACGGTAATGAGTTGGATGCTCCCACTCCTGACGTTCTTCGCCATCGGGGTGATCGGTTGGCGCGTTTTCGCTAGTATGGGCGGGCATGGCGAGTTCCAACTTGAAGACGCCGGCGCTGCCACACAGACGACGACTTTTAATGATGTCGCGGGGGTGGATGAAGCGAGAAGTGAACTCGCCGAAACCATCGAATTTTTACGCAACCCGGAGTGCTTCGGACGCCTCGGCGGACGCGCGCCGCGCGGCATTCTTCTTTCCGGCCCGCCGGGAACCGGCAAAACGCTGCTCGCCCGCGCCGCTGCCAATGAAGCGAAAGTCCCTTTCCTCTCAGTCTCAGGCTCCAGCTTTCAGGAGAAGTTCGCCGGACTCGGCGCGGCGCGGGTGCGCCGTCTGTTCGCTAGAGCGCGTAAACTGTCGCCGTGCGTCGTGTTCATTGACGAGATAGACGCGCTCGGTCGCCGCCGCGGACGCAGCGCCGATTCGGCTTCTGCCGATCAGGATCAAACGCTCAATCAACTTCTCGTCGAGATGGACGGATTCGCGCAGTTGGACGGGGTCGTTGTCATCGCCTCAACCAACCGCCCCGATATTCTCGACTCGGCGCTGACGCGACCCGGCCGGTTCGACCGTGAAATCACCGTCAACCTCGCCGATGCGCGAGGCCGCGAGCAAATCCTTCAAGTTCACGCTCGTCCGCTGACGCTCGAAGAAGGACTCGACCTCGGCTGGATTGCGCGCGGCACGCCGGGCTTCTCCGGGGCTGACCTCGCCAATCTTTTGAACGAAGCGACCATCGCCGCGACGCGCGAAAATGCCGATGCAGTCTCGCGCCGCCACGTCGAGTATGCGCGCGACAAAATCCTAATGGGCGTCGAGCGTCAAGGCTTTATGATGGACGACGCCGAGCGCTACGTGACAGCAGTGCATGAAGCCGGCCACGTCGCCGTGGGTCTCGATGTCGAGCACGGCGACCCAATCCATAAAGTTTCGATTCTACCGCGCGGGCGCGCACTCGGCGTCACGCAGTCGCTCCCCGAACGCGACCGCTTAATGAAAAAGCGCGACTATCTTGAGGATCAAATCGCCATGCTTCTGGGCGGTCGTGCCGCCGAACAAGTGCTGCTCGATACGATGACCGCCGGGGCCTCGAACGACATTGAGCGCGCCGTCGAAATCGCGCGCCGGATGGTCGCCGAATTCGGCATGAGTCCGCTCGGCCCGATTCATCTCGGCAGGCCGGAAGACCCGCACAGCCAAGCCTTACTCGACCGCATCGAGCAGGCGATTGGCGAGATTATCAACTCACAGATGAATCGCGCTCGCGCCATCGTCGCCGCGCGCCGCAATGAAATCAGCACGCTCGTTGACGGTCTGATGGAGCGCGACACGCTTGAGGCCGATGAGATTCAGGAGTGCTTTGGATTCGTGAAATCAAAACAAGCGGCGTAGGGCAGAAGGCAATAAGTAAATTTACGTAACCACTCTATCTAAAAACTCTTCAATCTGCTGTTTAATCTTCTGCGCTCCTTTCGCCTCGAGATGAGGACGCACGCGCAGCAACAGGCTTACCGCCTCATCCAAATTTTTGTCTTTTGGGGGAGACTTCGGCGTCGCTGCTTTAGTCCCGTTCGCTTCGGCCTCCCTCGTGCCAGTGACTTTCTTGTAG
>JBPCPQ010000172.1:0-3514 GCA_050999015.1 Pyrinomonadaceae bacterium
GCCTGAAAACTGAAAACCGAAAACTTATGTTTCTAGGAAAAGTCATCGGCACGGTTTGGTCAACGAAGAAGACGCCCGATCTTGAGGGCGTCAAGTTTTTGATTGTTCACCCGATTGATCTCGACAAAGAGCCGACGAAGAATGTCGTCGTCGTCGCCGACCGCCTCGGCGCGGGCGTCGGCGAAACGGTGATGTGCGCATACGGCAAAGCGGCGCGTTCGGCCATCGGCAATCAGGAGATGTCAATCGAAGCGGCGGTCGTCGGCATCGTTGACCGCATGGACATACACGACGACGCACTGTCGGACGATCTGCGCGAGCAGGCGCGCGAGTTGCGAGCACAGGACAATGGGCGAAGGCAAAAGTAGAAAGGTAAAAGGCAAAAGTACGGATTGAATAGTCATCTGTAAACTTAGAGCTTTTTTGCCTTTTTACTTTTACCCTTTTCCTTCTTTAGTTATGGCGAATGAAGAACTTATCTACCGCATTACACGTGCCGTTTACGGACGCTTGGGTGAGGGCGCGGACGAGCAGTTGGTGGAAAGTCTTGTGACGGACATCTACCGCGCCGTCGAGCCGGAGATTGTGAACGGGAATGCGTCCGCTTCCTTGCCGCGTCGTCCACTCACCGCGTCGTCCACCGCCGCGCCGCGCGAAGAAGGTTCCGCCGACCGGATGGTAATTTCGGTGTTCGGCGTTGACCGCCCCGGCATCGTCGCTGCCGTCGCGCAGATTCTCGCCGAAGCTGAGTGCAGCATCGCCGACATCAACCAAACGGTCGTCGGGGGTAAGTTTGCGATGGTGCTTATCGCCAACACCGCACGCGCACGCCAGTCTGCCGCCGAATTGAAAGACCGTTTCCGCAAAGAGGGCGAGCGCCTCGGCGTCCGCATCTACGCGCAGCGCGAAGACCTGTTCAATGCGATGCACCGGGTTTAGTGGTCAGTGGCCGGTGGTCGGTGGTCAGTTAAAAAGCTTGGCTAATGTGTGACCACTGACCACTGACCACTTTTTTATGAGTCCAGAAATATCACGTCGGTGTCGGGGATGCGGCGCGTCGGTGCGCGTGGAGGCGCGTTTCTGCCCGCAGTGCGGCGATACGATGACGAAGGAGCGGACGCCGGCAGAGCGGAGGCCAATCGGGGAACCGCCCGCAAGTAATGATGCCACGTTCTCGCCGCCGAAAGAGTTGACGCCGGACGTGAAAATCAACGACGCCGCTAGCCATTATAGACCCACCGTCATGCAGCGAGACGAGCCGACGCTTTTCATCAACCCCCATTCGCGTGAACGCAGTGAGCCTTCGCTCGTGGAAGGTGCGGAGGGAATCGAAGCGCCGGGGAAGCGCCGCCGCCCCGTCACGGTTGTTGAAGAGAATTTGCGCCCGCGCGTCGAGAAGTTGCGCGAGGCGTCAATCATGATGCTGGACGAAGCGCCCGACGATTCCGGTTTGCGCTTCGTGCTGATCGGCGTCGTGCTGTTCCTCGTCTTCCTTCTTTTTCTCTACATCACCGTTTTTACTTACTGACTCTTTCGCTCACCGTCCATCATGGAATACTCGCAGGCGGAAATCTTGCAGACCGTTCGCATGACGGAGATGGAGCACCTCGACGTGCGCACCATCACGCTCGGCCTTTCCTTACGCGACTGCGCGAGTGACTCAATTGATAAGACCGCCGCGCGCGTGCGCGAGAAGATGGAGCGCACGGCGGCACGGCTGGTCACGACCGTAGACGAAATCGGCGACGAGATCGGACTCCGCATCGCCAATAAAAGAATCTCCATCACGCCCGTTTCGCTGATTGCGGGCGCGGCACGCTCGGTGAGCGATTACGTCACACTCGCACGGGCGATTGACGAAGCGGCGAAGCGCGTCAGCGTGGATTTCGTCGGCGGCTATTCGGCGCTCATTCACAAAGGCATCACCGATGGCGAGAGTCTCTTTCTCGATTCGATTCCCGAAGCGCTTTCGACGACCGAGCGGCTGTGCTCGTCGGTCAACGTCGCCACGACGCGCGCCGGAATCAACATGGACGCCGTCCGGCGCGTCGGCGTCATCATTAAGGACGCCGCAGAAAGAACACGTGACAAGGGCGGACTCGCGTGCGCCAAGTTCGTCTGCTTCGCCAACGCCGTCGAGGACAATCCGTTCATGGCGGGCGCGTTTCACGGAGTCGGCGAAGGCGAAGCGATCATCAACGTCGGCGTCTCCGGCCCCGGCGTCGTCAACCACGCGCTTCGTCACGCGCCGAAGGATTTGCCGCTCGACGAAGTGGCCGAGCTGATTAAGAAACTCTCGTTCAAGCTGGCGCGCGCCGGCGAACTGGTCGGACGCGAAGCGGCGCGTCGGCTCGGACTTCAATTCGGCATCATTGATCTGAGTCTCGCGCCGACGCCGGTTAGCGGCGACTCGGTTGGGGAAATCATCGAGGCGTTCGGCTTCGAGCGCGCCGGAGCGCCCGGCACAACCGCCGCGCTCGCGCTCCTGACCGACGCGGTGAAGAAAGGCGGCGCGATGGCGTCGAGTTCGGTCGGCGGGATGAGCGGCGCGTTTATTCCCGTGTCGGAAGATGCTGCGATGATTGAGGCGGCGCGCGTCGGCGCGCTGACGCTCGAAAAGCTCGAAGCGTGGACGAGTGTCTGCTCGGTCGGCCTCGACATGGTGGCCGTCCCCGGCGCGACTCCCGCCGAAACCATCTCCGCGATCATCGCCGACGAAATGGCTATCGGCGTCGTCAACCACAAGACCACCGCCGTGCGAATCATCCCTGTGCCCGGCAAAGATGTCGGCGAGATGGTCGAGTTCGGCGGCCTCTTGGGGAGCGCGCCGATTATGCCCGTCAACAACTTCGCGTGCGCCGACTTCATCCGTCGTGGCGGGCGCATCCCCGCGCCGATTCATTCGTTACGTAATTAGGGAGATGAGTGAGGAGGAATATCATGGCGAAAGGACGTTACATGTGGGTCTATAGCCCGCCCAAGCCGCCTAAGCCGAAAGTGCCGGAGGCGCTCAAGGCCGAGGTCTCGGAAAAGGCGACGCAACTGATTGAATCAACGCTCAAACGCACATACATCAAACAACCGCCGAAGGACAACCGCTTCAACTACGTGGTTGATCTCTATACAAAATGGTATCGAAGCTACTTTTACTTTTGCTCGAAGTATGCCTGCCCCGGCCCGTCTGCCATTTCTCCGTTCTTTGAATCGCGGTTCGCGCGCATGGAATACGTCGGGAACAATAAATTCAACATGGCATACATGAGGCACACGGGAGAATGGTTAGAAGTTCTCGAAGCTTTACCGGTGGATGAATGTATAGCTGCGATCAGTGATGGCGGCTATTTCCAGCCATGACCTAATGCCGTCGCTACGACGCACTCTGACCGCAAGCTGTTCGGAGGCCTGAGACCGATGAAGAAATTGACCATCGTCGAATCGAGCATGATTCATGCAGTTGGATACGATTCTAAGACGCGCGTCCTCGAAGTCGTTTTCAACAGCGGGGGAACGTACT
>JBPCPQ010000091.1:0-3799 GCA_050999015.1 Pyrinomonadaceae bacterium
AAAGTCAAGTGAGCGCCCGGCGTCCAGATTTGATTGGGAGTCCGACGGTAACTGTGCCGGCGCATCTCCGCGTCGGCGGCCTCCTCCAACGCAAGTGTGCCTGCGGCAAATCGAGCGGCCTCACAGGTGAGTGCGACAAGAAGCGATTGACGATGCAACGCAAATCCACGCATCAGACCGGAGCCACCGCCGTGCCGAGTATCGTGCATGACGTTCTCCGCTCGACGGGGCAGCCGCTCGACGGGGCAACGCGCGCATTGATGGAATCGCGCTTCGGCCACGACTTCAGTCGCGTGCGCGTTCACGCGGATGCCCGCGCTAATCACTCGGCGCGCGCCGTCAACGCGCTGGCTTACACCGTCGGGCAGGACGTGGTGTTCGGGGCGGGGCAGTATGCGCCGCACGCGGCGTCGGGCCGGAAACTTCTGGCGCACGAGTTGGCGCACGTTATTCAACAATCGTCCGCGCCAGGAACGCTCGCGTCGGGAATGGATAAAGGCGCGAGCGACCCGCTCGAACAGGCCGCCGACCGCCTCGCGGAGAGAGTCGTGTCAAATAACAAAGCAACTAACAACGCAACGTCAGCAACTTCGCTTGCCGCCTTGCCGCGCCTGTCGAGTCCGATGCTTCAGCGTTACGCGGTGCCAAGTGATTTGGCCTGCTCGGACGTTGTGGATTGGCTCGACAACAATTCTCCGTATAAGCCGGAGTGGGCGGAGACCAAGTGTACCTATGCTTTCAACGGCGGGCTGAAAGTGAATAGCTCGACCTCGCCCGACGGGAGTGTGCAGATGACGGCGAAGGGTCACGACGAATTAACGGTCACGGTCAACTGCCCCATTGATCGCCCGACATGGACGCCCGCGAAGCGGGACAACTTGGACGCAGAGGTGGCGGCGTGGAAGTCCATGAGGAAAGACCTCGACGCTCACGAGGACGAGCACCGTAAGATCGGTAATGACTGGAGAGCTACTCTCGAAGGTCGCTTCCGGGCGGTTGATGTCACGGTGACAGGTACGGATCAAAACGACGCCAGACAAAAGCTCAGGGAAAAACTCGCCACCGACCAACAAGGCTGGACGGCGGAGGCGCAGGCCGCGCAGTCCGCCATTGATCCGTTCCGGGGCGCAATTCTGACTTGCCCGTAAGCGGCGTAGAACTTTTACACATACGACAGTGGAACGTAAAACACGATGACAACATTTCCCAACTCCCCGCGCCTGCTCAAAGGCGGCATCGTTTTAATTGACCCGGACACTTCCGCCGTCAAGCGCGTCATCGCGTTGCAGTACAACCCTGAGACGCTGTCGCGCACGCTTCAGGTCAGAGGAGCGAGCGCAGGCGGCGATGGCGGCGACCGCTCGGAGGCGTTGCGCCTGACGGGGCCGCCCGTCGAGACGATTAAGCTGGACGCGGAGATTGATGCGACGGATCAACTCGAATTTCCCGACCAGAATCCGAACGCGACGCAACTCGGCATTCACCCGCAGCTCGCCGCGCTCGAAACGATCATATACCCGACAAACAGCCAGCTTCAGACGAACAATAATCTGGCGCAGGCCGGGACGCTGGAGATCGCGCCGGCGGAATCTCCGTTGACTCTTTTCGTGTGGAGCAAGAACCGCGTTCTGCCGGTGCGCCTGACCGATTTCAGCGTCACCGAAGAGGCTTTCGACGCGCAGCTCAACCCGATCCGCGCGAAGGTGAGTTTAGGAATGCGCGTGTTGAGCGTCAACGATTTGCCATTCAATCACAAGGGCGGAAGTTTGTTCATGGCCTACCATCAACAGAAGGAGCGTCTGGCGGCGCTCAATCCGGGCGTCTCCTTGAGCGCGCTCGGCATCACGAGGATTCCGTGAGGTGAAGTGAATGTTTCCGATTAACAGTCGTTACCACGGGACGCCGACCGCGAAGCTTGTGACAGATGACGGCACAGAAATCATTTACCTGCGCCGCCGCTTTATCCCTGCGCCGGAACGCTTCGCCCCCCTCTTCGAGCACACCGTCACGCAGGGCGAGCGGCTCGACAACATCACGTTTCAGTACCTCGGCGACCCAGAGCAATTCTGGCGCGTCTGCGACGCCAACGCCGCAATACGTCCAGATGAATTGACCGAGACAACGGGGCGGCGTCTGCGCATCACGCTGCCGGAAGGAATACCGGGAACCCCGAATGCTTAAAGGCTTTCATCTCACGCTGATGGTCGGCCCGACCGTGCCCGTGCCCGTCCCGCAAATTGTGCTGGACGCCTTGACGGGCATTGAGGTCAAAACCGCGACCGGCAAACGCAGCGGCTTCAAGCTGACCTTCGACATCAGCAATCGCTCGCCGCTGCACACGCTTTTTCTATTGTCGGCGGGCGCAGCGCTGCCACTCATGCGCGTCATCATCATCGTGACGGTGGGCGGCACGCCCGAAGTTTTGATGGACGGCGTGATGACAGATCACAAAATCGCGCCCGCCGGCGCGAGCGGAAACTCGACGCTGACCGTGATGGGTAAAGACTTGACCGAAGTGATGAATCAAATTCCGTTCGACGGCTTCCCATTTCCGGGGATGCCGCCCGAAGCGCGCGTCGTGACAATGCTATCCAAGTACGCGCTGTTCGGCGTTGTGCCGCTGGTGATTCCGAGCGTGCTGATAGATGTGCCGATTCCGACGCAAATCATCCCGCGACAAGTCGGGACTGATTACAACTACATCATGCAACTTGCCGATGATGTCGGCTATGTCTTTTACATCAATCCGGGTCCCGTGCCGGGCGCGAACATCGCTTACTGGGGGCCGGAGGTGAAGGTCGGAGTGCCGCAGCCCGCGCTGAACACTAACATGGACGCTCACACTAACGTCGAATCGTTAAGCTTCGACTTCGACAAACAATCGCCGACGCTGCCGGTGCTTTTCGTGCAGGAACCGTTCACAAAAGTCCCGATTCCGATTCCCGTGCCCGACATCAACCCGCTCAACCCGCCGCTCGGCTTAATCTCAGGAATCCCGACTCGCATCGAGCCGATTCGTGACGTGGCGAAGCTCAACCCGGTGCAGGCGCTGCTGCGCGGTTTGAGTAAGGCGTCGAGAGCAGCCGACGCGGTGACGGGCGAAGGATCGCTTGATGTCGTGCGTTACGGGCGGGTGTTGAAGGCGCGGCAACTCGTCGGCGTGCGCGGCGCAGGGTTAGCTTTCGACGGTCTTTACTATGTCGAGAGCGTGACGCACAGAGTCAAACGCGGCGAGTACAAGCAGAGCTTTGAGTTGAGTCGCAACGGTATCGTCTCGACGGTTCCGGGGGTGCCCGCATGAGCGGTGAGAAATTTTTCGGGAAGTATCGCGGCACGGTCGTCAACAACATTGACCCGATGCAGATGGGGCGCATTCAAGCGACCGTGCCCGACGTGTCGGCGCTCCTTCCGACTTCGTGGGCGATGCCGTGCGTCCCCGTCGCAGGACTTCAGACCGGCGTGTTCACTGTGCCGATAGTCGGGTCGGGCGTGTGGATTGAGTTCGAGCAGGGCGATGCCGATTATCCGATCTGGGTCGGCGGCTTCTGGGGTTCTGCCGGAGAAGTGCCGGCCATCGCGCGCCTCGCCCCGCCCGCCGTTCCGAGCTTCTGTTTTCAGACGCCGCTCCAGAACGGCGTCATCATCAGCGACCTGCCGGGGCCGACCGGCGGGATCATGCTGAAGAGCGCGACGGGCGCGACGATCATCGTCAACGACACAGGGATTTACATACAGAACGGCAAGGGCGCGTCCATCGTCATGACCGGTCCGTCTGTCACGATTAACAACGGGGCAATGG
>JBPCPQ010000117.1:0-7325 GCA_050999015.1 Pyrinomonadaceae bacterium
GCCGACAATCGCAATCTTGATTCCGTTTGAAGTCGCTGCCATGTCAGTAAAGAATCCCTCCCAACAACCCGCCGGGGCGAATGAATGCGACCGCCGCGTTCATGCCGACCGCGAACAGCCCCAAACCTATCGCAATGCAGGCGTAGCCCGCGTAGCGTTGCGCGCTCGCGCCGATAACAATTCCCCAGTCAACGAGAAACAGCCACAGCCCATTTGCGAAATGCCAGACGGTGGAAAAGATGCCAATCGTATAAAGGACAAAGATGGCCGGGATTTGAAATTCGCGCTGAACAATCGCGAACGCTTTGTCGGGATAGTGCGCGACGGATTCTGTATTCAGTCCGGGAATGAGGCCGAAGCGAAAGTTGAGCACGTGGAAAAAGATGAAGAAGAAGAGGAACACGCCGGTCGCGCGCTGGAGCGTATAAAACCAGTTGCGTGCGTATTGGTAGGCGAGGTTGTTCGGGCGCGCTTCCCACGTGATGAAGATTCCGTAAACCGAATGAAAGATCAGCGGCAGAAAAATCCCGAAGATTTCCAAAAACAAAACGTAAGGGATCCCCTGCAAGTCGTTGACCGCCTCGTTAAAGGCAGCTTCCCCGACGACGGCTTTCGAGTTCGTGTAAAAATGCTCCAACAGGAAAGCGCCGAGTGGGACGATGCCCGACAGTTGAAACAGCTTTCGCATCAAAAATGATTTACTCAAACTGACAGCCATAATTTAAGAAAGCTCTCCTTCGCCGCCAAGAAGACTCCGCCGGCGGCAATCTTCTGGGTCCAGATGTCGCGCCTCAAAAAGGAGCGCGGCACACTTCTTTACTTGGCAAGAATTGTTAATTGAGCGCGGATTATAGCGGGCGACATCGGAAAAGCCAACGCGCCCGTCCGGCAACCTCACTCCCGCTCGATCTTTAGCTTTGGCGTCTATCATTGCTGACGCGAGTCTAGCTTATTCACGATATAAGGTTAAATGAAAAATCCTGCGTTAGTTGTTGAGCAAAACTTATTACTCGATGTGATAATTGACTGGTAATAGGTGATAGGATAGAAGCTTAATGTTATGGCTCGGCAGCCTTACTCATTTAAATTTTTGCCCTGCTTTTAAACTCTTGTTACCCATTTCTCATCAGTTATCACATGCAAATTGAAACTCTGAAGATATTTTGCGATTTGGTCGAGACTCAAAGCTTTTCGCAGGCGGCGGAGCGAAACTTCGTCACGCAGTCGGCGGTGAGCCAGCAGGTGCGCGGCCTCGAAGAGAAGTTCCGCAAGCGTCTGCTCGAGCGCGTGCGAGGGAGGCGCGATGTGCGCGTCACCGAGGCGGGCGAGATATTCCTTCACGAGAGTCGCGCGGTGATTGCCGCTTACGCGCAACTCGAAGAACGGATGCACGACATGGCCGGCAGGGTGCGTGGCACGGTGCGCGTCGCGACTGTGTATAGCATCGGCCTGCACGAACTGCCCCCGGTCGTGCGCCGTTTTATGGCGCTCTACCCTGAAGCCAAGATTGACCTTGAATACAGCCGCACGACGCGCGTGATCCGCGACGTGATGAGCGGCGCAATCGAACTGGGCGTCGTCGCCTACCCGGAAAAGAAAAGCGGGCTGGAAATCGTGTCATTAAGCGGCGACCGTCTCGTACTGATTTGTTCGCCAACTCATTCCCTCGCAAAGCGGAAGAAGTTAAAGGTAACTGATTTGCAGGATCAGGATTTTGTGTTGTTCGAGCGTGACATCCCGACGCGGCGCGCGATTGACCGCATCTTTCGCTCGCACGGCGTCACCGTCCGCCGCGTCGCCGAGTTCGACAACATCGAAACAATTAAGCGCGCCGTCGAAGTCGGCTTCGGCGCGGCCATCGTTCCGCGTCCGAGCGTGCTTGACGAGCAGCGTAGCGGCCAACTCGCCGTCATCCCGCTCGCCGAAGCGGAGTGGACACGCACCGTCGGCATCGTCTATCGCAGCGACCGCACGCTCGGCACTGCGGCGCGCAAGTTCATTGAGCTTTTGTCAGAGGACTCCAAGTCGCAGAGTTGAAACCGCGAAAGAATTCTCCGCCGGTCTATGGACTTAAGAAAATCTTAGCCACGAAGTGACACGAATCACCACGAAGGAAAACATCCGCGCTCGATAACCCCGTTGAGCGTCGGATATTTACTGTGCGCCCCGCATCTTATTCGTGTCCATTTGTGTTCATTCGTGGCAAAGTCTTTTCCCAAAAGCTCTCGATGTCATAAGCCTTCCATGACCGAACTGACTCAACTCTCGGTGACGAAATTAGCCGCGTTAATCCGCGCGCGTAGTGTCTCGCCAATCGAAGTCGTGGAGGCTCACCTTCGCCGCGTCGAACAGTTGAATCCTGAACTCAACGCCGTCGTGTCGCTCGCTCCTGATGCGCTTGACAGAGCGCGCGAGGCCGAGGCGGCGATTATGCGGAGCGAACAAACGGGGCCGCTGCACGGTATCCCGCTGACGATTAAAGACACGATTGAGACGTGCGGGTTGCGGACGACGTTCGGGTCGCGTTTGCGGGCTGATTACGTGCCGCAATGTGACGCGCCGGCGGTCGCACTGCTCAGGCGGGCTGGCGGCATCATCTTCGGCAAAACGAATGTTTCGGAATTTGCGATGGCGCTCACCGCCGACAACCCAGTGTTCGGTCGGACGAACAACCCGCACGACCTGACGCGAACGCCCGGAGGATCGAGCGGCGGCGAAGCGGCGGCGATTAGCGCGGGTCTTTCTCCGGCGGGATTGGGCAGCGACCTTGCCGGCTCGATTCGCGTGCCCGCACACTGCTGCGGCATCGTCGGGTTGAAGCCGACGAGTAATCGCGTGCCCGGTGGCGGTCATCTGCCGCCACTCGCGGGCATCTTTGCACTCGGCGGGAGTCTCGGCCCGCTGGCGCGAAGCGTCGAAGACCTCGCGCTTCTTCATTACGTGCTGACGGCGTTTGATCCTTCGGAAAAGATGTTTGTGCCGACTGCTTCCGGCCATGAATGGCGACGGCAGAACTTAAATGGCGTGCGTGTCGCTTGGTACACGAACGACGGAACGGTGCCAATCACAAAAGACACGAAGCGCGCCGTCGAGAGCGCGGCGCACGCGCTTGGTGAAGCGGGACTCGTGCCGGAGGAAGTGCGCCCGCCCGGCATTGCGCGCGGCCCGGCGCTGTGGTTTTCATTGTTCGCGCGCGCCGCAACTGACTTCTTACGCACAATGTATGACGGGCGCGAAGCGGAGGCCGGCCCGGTGGTGCGCGCGATGCTTGAAAGCGGAGATGAGCGGGATGATTCTTCCGCGCCGGAGTTGGACGCCGCCGTGACGGAACGCGAGAGTCTGCGCGCTTCTCTCATTGAATGGATGTCAGCCACGCCGCTGATCATCGCGCCAATTGGTGCCGTGCCGGCGCTCAAACACGGAACACAGAAGTTGGAAATCGGGGGAGTGTCCGTCGGAACATTCCGCGCCTTCGGTTACTCGCAGACCTTCAATGTTTATGGATTCCCGTCGGTTTGTGTTCCTGCCGGTCGCGCTGAAGACGGAATGCCAATTGGCGTGCAGATCGTCGGGCGGCCTTTCGCGGAAAACGCCGTGCTGAGCGCGGCGCGCGTCGTCGAAGAAACCCTCGGCGGCTGGCGACCGCCCTCAGAACCTGATTCACAACGCGCGCGCAATCAGTTATAGTCATACGAAAGAGGTAAGGCCGGTTCACCGATGTTTCCGCCGCGCGTCCTTCTGGGATTGACGCATTAATTGCCCGCATGTTCCGTTCCGAGTTTCAGAGAGTCCTGACTTTGACGCGAGTGAAAGCGCGCGTCTTTCCATTACCGTAAGGAGGCAACTATGGGAGGAGCAATCTTCCTTTTCTTCTTAATGTTCATCGGCATTGCCGCGCTGGTCGTCGCCGCCAAGACGATCAAGATCGTGCCGCAGGCGACCGTTTTGCTCATCGAGCGGCTGGGGCGTTTCAGCCGCGTCGCAACGAGCGGCCTCAACATCATCATACCGTTTCTCGACAAGCCGCGCGGCGTCTTCTGGACGAACGTGCGCCCGGGTCTCACTTCGATTGATTTGCGCGAGCAGTACATTGATCTGCCGCCGCAGCCTGTCATCACGCGCGACAATGTGACGATTCACGTTGACTCGGTGGTGTATTGGCAGATTACCGACCCGATCAAGTCGGTGTATGAAGTGAACGACCTCGTCGGCGGCCTCGTGCAACTGACGATCACGGGCATGCGCTCCGTGATGGGCGAGATGGATTTGGATCACACGCTTTCGTCGCGCGACCAGATCAACTCGAAACTGCGTTTGATTCTTGACGAGGCGACCGACAAGTGGGGTGTGAAGGTGACGCGCGTTGACGTGAAGAACATCAACCCGCCCGAAGACGTGCGCCTCACGATGGAAAAGCAGATGACGGCGGAGCGCAACCGCCGCGCCCTCGTCTTACAAGCGGAAGGCGATAAGCAGGCCGCGATCACGCGCGCCGAGGGCGAGAAGCAGGCCTCGGTGACGCGCTCTGAGGGCGAAAAGCAGTCGGCCATTTTGCAGGCCGAGGGTGCGGCGCAGGCGCGTCTGCGTGCCGCCGAAGCCGAGGCCGAAGCCATCGCGCGCGTCGCCGAGGGAACGGCTCAAGCCCGCCTGCGCAACGCACAGGCCGAAGCCGAGGCCATCGGGCGCATCTCCCAGAAAATGGTTGGCCACGGCAACCCCGCGCAGTACCTCATTACGGCGCGCTACATCGAGAGCCTGAAGGAGATGACGAACAGTAAGAACGCGAAGGTCATCTTTATGCCGGTCGAAACGTCGAGCCTGCTCTCCGGCATCGGCGCAATCAAAGAGCTTCTCTCCGAAACCGGCGGGACGCGCCCAAGTCAGGAGGACGGCGACAACGACATGCTGCCGCCGAGACCGCGCCAACTACCGACCTGATGAGTGATAGTAACAACCGAAGCCGTTCACTCTCGAAACATCCCGCCGTCGAATGTTTCGAGGTGAGCGGCTTCGATTTTTTGGGCGTGGTGCGGGCGACCTATTTCACCAAGAGGTTAATTTCTTCGTAAAGCATATTGAGTCCGGCGGTGCTCGCCGCGCCCGTTCTCGTCGTTACGATGTGACCTTGCTGATTGATAACGAAAATGCCGGCATGCCCTCCGCGATAGCCATATCCTTTAGAAACTTCGCCGCTCCAATCAAGCATCACCGGGTATTTAACCTGACGCTTAAAAATTCGGCGCACGATCCCGCGCGATAAAGCCGGGACGGCAGACAACTCGGCGACGCCGTTGATGTCAATGCGGCCCATGTATCTCTCAACCAGCGGGCGAATCCAACCTTCAATTTGCGCGGAGCCTTTACGGTCACCGAACGCGAGGACACTTACTTTATCTTTCGGGAAGCGGTAAGTGTGTGTGTTGTCGTACTGGTCTTTAAGCTCTAAGTTCGTGGCGCTGTTCCACAGCAATGGCAGAGGTCTTGCCGTCCGCAGACTAAATGAAACGGGCGGCGATAGTGAGTCATCATGAACGGGCGCGATGGCAGAGTCGGCGGCGGGTGCGTGGCTGAACAATAACAGACAGACAAAAATTCTTTTCAAAATCTGTGTTCCCTCCCGTGGTGCGTAATGAAACTAGACCGTCAAAATCTTATCAGCAGGATTTCGACTTGACCATCTCAAATTTCGACTTCAACTTTTCGAGTGTCTTTCAGGGGGTGGCGTGAAAGCGTCGTGTATCTTGAGCCTCCTGCCGTGACCTCGCTGCGCATTACAAGTGTCTCAAAAACAGTGAAAACATCGCTCTGAAAAACATTCCGAGTGTGCGCGCGGGCGGCCTCACGTGCGCCGTGCGGAGTTCGGAGTCGTGCGATTGTGAGGTGCGGATGAAAGGGACGAGACTCGCGCGTGTAACCCGCGCCGGCACATTCGTCTTCGAGCGCCCGCCGCAAGTTGTTCAAGCCGCCTGAATCATCGCGCACACCGAGCCACAACACGCGCGCCGTGCCGCGCGGCGGGAAGACGCCTGTTTCTCCGACGGCGAGGCTGAAAGGTCGAACGGCATTGGCCGCGCGCGTCACGGCGCGAGATAAATCTTCGATCCTTTGAGGGGCGATGTCGCCGAAAAATTTCAGCGTGATATGGAGTTTCTCGGCACCCTCCCATCGCACAGCCGAGTCTGGGAGATGGGAGCGGAGAAGAGCGACGTACTCGCTGATCTGCTTCCTGACGTGGGATGGAATCTCCACCGCGCAAAAAACTCGCAATGATTCCAATTGATTTATCAACTTGTCTGTGCACGCGTCGTCGTAACTTACAGTCATCGGTTGATGCTTTACTTCGCGGCGGGAGCCAGCGTTATTGTTTGTTTCGTCGCGGCGTTGACTGCCGCCGTGGAGAAGGGAAACGCGCGCGGCGTCACCGCGCGCCAATCCGCAAGCTGGTCTTTCCAGTGAACGCTTGACGGATTTCCCGACTGGCCGAGCGTGATGCCGTGTTGTGTGTTGTCCCAATTACCGGGATCGGCGATGAGCCGCATCGAGACGCCGCTCCCGACGTTGACGGTCGCAAAGCTTCCGCCGCCGCCGCGTTGCGGAAACGGAGCGATGGAAAACTGCTGGCCGATCACCGGAATGGCGGAAATCGGGTGTTGAAATCTGACTTGCGCCGCGCGCCCCCACGTCCACTTTGATTCGTCCGCGCCGTAACGCTTCGCAAGCGCGGAGCGCGCTTCCGTCAGGCACGCGCGCAGAAGTGCGGCGTAATCTTCGTATTCCGGGGGCAGCCACGCGCGCGGCCTCTCGGAAATAATCCAATTGATGAACGTCGTTCTGTTCGGCCAGATGTAAGACTTCGCCAACTCTTCGCCGAGAGATGCAGCAAGAATCTTTCGTTGCAACACGTCGCGTATCTCGGTGGCGAGCAGCGCCGCGCGGGAGTCGGCCTCCAGATTGCCGTCCCACCCGTCGAACATTCGAATCATCTCCTGCCATTTATCTTCGTCGCTATTCGCTACTGCTTTTTCCGCGCGCGCCGCCTCAACGACTTCGCGCGCGAAGAGCGTCGCCGAGAGCGAATGCACGTCGCCCTGAACGGCGCGGAAGTCACTAATCGTTAGCTTCTGTTTGGCGGACAGTAAATCGTAAATCCGGCGCGCGCGATCCGGTGCCGCCCAGACATGCGTCAGGTGGTGCGGATAGCTCTCCCCTACGACGCGACTGTTGGCGGTGACGATGATGCCCGAAGGCGGATTATAAACGTGCGGTAATTCTTCAAACGGAATGAAACTCTTCCATTCGCCCGCATCCGTCGCGCCGTCGTAAGG
>JBPCPQ010000464.1:0-8785 GCA_050999015.1 Pyrinomonadaceae bacterium
GTGACGCGCTCGAAATGGTGAAGCATTCGTGCCGCCGGATGGCCGAAGGCGGGTTGTACGATCAACTCGGCGGCGGTTTTCATCGCTATTCTACAGACGCCCGCTGGCTCGTTCCGCATTTCGAGAAGATGCTCTACGATAACGCGCTGCTGTCGCGGCTCTACCTTCACGTCTACCAAGTGACCGGTGATTCTTTTTTTCGCCGCGTCGCCGAAGAGACGCTCGACTACGTGATTCGTGAGATGACGGACGAAAGCGGTGGTTTCTACTCGACGCAGGACGCGGATTCCGAAGGCGTCGAAGGCAAGTTCTTCGTGTGGACTATTGAAGAAGTAACCGCGCTCCTCGGCGCAACCGATGCTCCTCTTTTCTGCGCTTATTACGACGTAACGCCGGAAGGTAATTTTGAAGAGCACAACATCCTCAACGTGCCCCGTTTGGCGGAACAGGTGGCGGAAGAAGCCGGCGTTTCTGTTGCGCGCCTGATGGAAGTGATTGAACGCGGGCGGGAGACGCTTTTCCGCGAAAGAGAGAAGCGCGTCAAACCCGGACGTGATGAAAAAATTCTGACGGCGTGGAACGGGATGATGCTTGAGAGTTTCG
This sequence comes from Pyrinomonadaceae bacterium, assembly GCA_050999015.1. Lineage (GTDB taxonomy): Bacteria > Acidobacteriota > Blastocatellia > Pyrinomonadales > Pyrinomonadaceae > JBPCPQ01. Next base: position 604 of record JBPCPQ010000464.1, read on the forward strand.
CCGAAGCCTCGGTCGTTCTCGACCGCGCCGATTACAGAAAGATTGCCGAGCGCAACGCGCGCTTCATCCTCGACCGCTTGCACCGCGACGGGTTACTGCTGCACACCTACAAAGACGGAGTGGCAAAGTATCACGCCTATCTCGACGATTACGCGCAGGCCGCCTCCGCGATGGTTACTCTTTACGAAGCGAGCGGCTCAATTGAGTGGCTGGAGGAAGCTTTGCGGTTGACCGAGTTGATGGTGGAAGAATTTTGGGATGAGGAGGACGGTGGATTCTTTTTCACTGGCGCGAGCGGTGAACGATTGATTGTCAGGACGAAAGACTTCACTGATAACGCGACGCCTTCGGGTAACTCCGTCGCCGCCGAGTTTCTTCTGCGCCTCGCGCTTCTCACCGAAAGGGATGATTTAAGGCGCAAGGCCGTCGCCGTCTTTCGCCTCGTGCGCGAGCAGGTCGAACGCTACCCCTCGGCTTTCGGCTATCTCCTCGGCGCGCTCGACCTTTACCTTTCGACTCCGAAAGAGATTGTGCTGATCGGAGAGAGCGAAGCCGCCGACACGCGGGCGCTCGCGCGTGAGGTCTGGCGACGATTCTTGCCGAACAAAGTCGTTGCGCAGGCGGCGTCGAAAGCGGACGAACCGCTAAGCCGCCTCGTTCCTCTTCTCCGCGACCGCTCCGCACTCGGAAGCCGGGCGACGGCGTATGTGTGCGAGAATTATAGTTGCCGGCAACCGATGACGACTCCTGAAGAGTTAGCCGCCCAGCTCGACGATTCCGTGGCACGAAACGCCGGCGGGGGAGATTATCAGCAGGGCGGGGGCTGAGAAGTCTGGGCAGCGCGTGGGCATCACGCCGGATATTGCAGATGTACTCGTGGCGGTGAGCAGCTCGCCTCATATCTTTCGCCGCAGGTGCTTCTCTCAGGAGTTTATCTTTCGCAGGGTCTCCAGCAGTTCTTCTCGGTAACGCGCAATCTTGGCTTCGCCTAATCCGTAGGTGTCGATGAGTTGTTGGATTGTTTGCGGTTTCTCACGGGCTAAATGCTCCAACGTCCGGTCGGGACAAATCATGTAGGCCGGCACACGCCGCGCACGCGACTGCTCCAGCCGCCACTTCTTTAACTCCGAAAAATCTTTTTCTCTTCGTCGGTCAGCGGCGCGGCGTGAGTCTGCGGCGAGCGTTCCCGGCCAGACCTTTTCTTCGCATCGTCCTTTCGTCGGAGCGTCGCCGAGGCGAGGGCCGGCGCCCACCGCCCCTGCTCTTCTAACACTCGCCGAAGTTCATCGAACACGTGCAATGTAATGTGCGCGTCCAGTGCGGCGTAGCGGAGTTGATCTTTCGTCAGAGGGCGGCGTCGCCAATTAGATTTTTGCAGATTCTTGTCAAGCACCACTCTAAGCAGGTGCGCGGCGACTGCTTGGAGACTGTAAGAAGGAAGCCGTAAAGCACTTCGCGCGAGCCGTAAGGTATCAACAAATGATACGGGTTTGAGTCCCTCGCCGATGAGCATTGTCTCGTCGAAAATGGCATTGTGTGCGGTCATCAGCACGCTCGGAGACTCTACTAACTCGCGCACTACGTCGAGGTCAACGGCGAGCGCGTCAAGGACGATAAGCACGTCTCCGCGCGTCGCTAACTGCACGAGCGAAACACGCGAGCGCGCCGCTTTCGCGTCCCAGTACGTTTCGGTATCGAGGGCGACGACTTCTTCCTGTGATAAAGCCGCGAGAAGGTGACGTGCGTCGTGGATGTCAGTGACGTAAGTGTAAGACAGTTGATCGGCGCTGACGAATTCATTCACCGCGAATAACATCCTTAATCTGCATGGCAGTTTCGGCGGCTTACCATGAGGAACGCGCAATAAGAATAAGGCGCGCTACAAACGTAGCGCGCCTTTGAAATCAGCCTGCATTGACGTGCAAACTACGGACGGTTCGTATTCCGGCTCATGTTGCTGTTCATACTGCCGCCGCTCATGTTGCCGTTCATCGAACGCATGTTCGAGTTCGACATGCCGGACATATTGGAATTCGACATGTTTGAGTTCGACATGCCGGACATGTTCGAGTTCATCATGTTCGAGTTCGACATGCCCGAGCCGGACATGTTCGAGTTCATCATGTTCGAGTTCATCGTTGACATCGAATTGGTATTCATCGTCGAAGACATGTTCGAGTTCATCGTTGACATTGAGTTGGTGTTACTCATATTCCCATTGGTCATGTTCGCGTTGTCAGTCGCCGTACACCCGGCCCAAAGGCTGGCAACCGCAAGTAAAGCCACAAGTGCTAAAGTTCGTCGCATCGAATTTCCTCCTGTACCCTTTGACGGGTCAGATTGTTGGGGAGCTGAAGAGGCGCATTTCCCGCCACAGCTCGATGTTAAAGGTTTCATCAGCGAAAGCTCTGCCGCGTATTCAGCTTAGTGCATCCTCCCGCCTGAGCTTGCGAAGATTGTTATTCTTTACCAACTCGCTCAGCTTGTATTGATAGCCGGCGAGTTCAAACTGAAACAGCAGAAGCGTCTGGTCATCTGCCACTTCAAAACGCAGTACGCGCTTACCGGGCGTCCGTCGGGCGTCTATCCGCTCATTAAAATCCGAACGAGGGACGCCGGGCTAAAACACCTCACGCCCAACGGGAGCGCGCTGCTCGAAGTCTTGGCGAGACCCGCGCGGTCTTCCCCAACGGAACGCACCTGAATTATCTTAAAGCGCGCGAAATGTAACATAAGAATAGCCCGGAATACACGATTTTTTTTCATTCGTCAAGAACGCCAGCGTCCCCCACGCTTGCGGTTGCGCCGCCGCCCGCCTCAAACTTTGCAAATTATTTTAAGCGTGAAGACATTTGGCACGCCCCCGTGTCAGTTTCGTTGCAACCTCTCCGCCCTGAATATTCCGGGCGACTCGCCGTTCACTAACAGACGGACAGTCCGGCACGCGACTTCCAACCCCAGCCCAAACCGGTGTTACGTAAAACTCGCCTCGTAAGTGATGCGCTCATCATCGGAGAAGGTTCAAATGAGCGGCAGTTTGTCGCGTGCGAATCTCATCGTCTGGCTCCACCGAAACTCAATTTATTGATGCAAAATTTTCCAGCTCGAAAATAACCCTGCAAACAAAGCTCGTCCCGTGATGCCGGCTTTATGCACACATCACGATCTATTCAGCGGCGCATTTGTCGCTGCCCGCTGCCAGAGAGAAACAGTTATTGCAGCTAAGCATATCACGCGCCTGAACGATTTTATTCCCCGCCCCGGTTTAGAGTCACGGTTCAGCTTGACTCGCCTACAAATTTGCGGTTAATTTAACATCGGCCAACACGGTGAGCTAGGTTTTTACAACAAAACACCTCCTTCCATCAGTAAATCGCAGGCTGTCCTCGCTTTGTCACTGGAGATAGTCGGGTTATTAATCCGATTCACGTTTGTTTGGAGTCTGATCAATTATGCCTAAAGGAAATTGGAGAAGTCTCTCACTTCTAGGCGGGGCCATCTCCGCTGCTTTTGTTTTCCTTATTATTTCGCTCATCGGATTAAGGCATTTGAGTTGGTCGGGCTTGGCATGGTGTGGCGCGTTTTTATTATTCACGGTGGCGGCCGGACGATTCACCGTCTCTGTGACGAGCGCCGACGGAATCAGTCAGAGCCACAAATCCGTCGCCGACGCTTTCGTGTTTTTAGCAGCGATGCTGTACGGCCCCGCCCCGGCTACTGTGCTCGCCGCGATTGACGGATTCTGCTCGTCGCGCCAGACAAAAAATCATCGCATCACGGCTTTCTCGACGAGCGCGGCGATTGTTTCGATTACCATCGCAGTATTTTTTTACGAAGTTCTCACCGGCTTTTTAATTCCTGCCGGGTCGGGTAAGGCGGCGAGTGAAGCGCCGTTGAGCATGCTATTGATTCCGCTCTGCCTTCTCGCGCTCATTCAGTATTTTTTTAGCACGATTGCCTCGGCAGCGTTCGTTACTTTCGAGCGTGGCGAATCACGCCTCACGCTTTCCTCTGAAAGCCTCGTGTGGACTTCGATGACGCAGTTGGCTGCCGCTGCTTCGGCGGCGCTTTTTTACTCCTCGTGGCATGGCAAAGGGATCGCTCCCGTCTTAGTCGGCCTGTTGATTATCGCGCTGGTCTATCTACTCTATCGTTTTAATGAGCAGCGTATCGAGGAGGTACGCCGCTCGGAGTCGGAGAAGCTGCGGCACATCCAGGAAATGGCCGACCTTCACATGAACACCATCGAATCGCTGGCGATAGCGATTGACGCGAAGGATCAAACTACTCATGGTCACGTCCGCCGGACGCAAATTTACGCAATGGAACTGGGAAGAATACTCGGTGTCAGCGAGTCGGAATTGCTCGCCCTGCGTGCCGGGGCGCTGCTGCACGATGTCGGCAAGCTGGCCGTTCCTGAATATATCCTCAACAAGCCGGGCCGACTGACCGCTGCCGAGTTCGACAAAATGAAGATTCACACCCTCGTCGGCGGCGACATCGTCAGGCGCGTTAACTTTCCTTACCCGGTCGAAGACATCGTGCGTTTTCATCATGAAAAATGGGACGGATCGGGTTACCCGAAAGGCTTGAAGGCGACGCAAATTCCCCTCGTCGCGCGCATTCTTTCGGTCGTTGATTTCTACGACGCGACGCGCTGCGACCGCCCATACCGAATCGGGATCAAGCGTGAAGAGTCGCTCGCGCTTCTGCATCAGATGGCTGGCTCGTCCTTCGACCCGCACGTGGTCGAGGCGTTCTACAAACACATTGACCGTTTAGACAGTCTGATTGCGGCGCACGACATTCAGGAGCAAGTCGCCTCGGAGGAAAACGCCGGTCTTGCCAGCGCGCGCCCCGACGCCGGCCTCGCCTCTGACGTGCTCGGCGACCCGGACAACGCATCTGGTTTCCGCTCAATCACCGAAGCGCAACGCGAGGTCTACGCCCTTCACGAGATTTCGCAAACCATCGGGTCGTCTTTGAATCTTCAGGACACCGTGACGCTGGTGTCCAGCAAACTGCGCGCGATAGTTCCCTTCGACACCTGCATTATCTCAATCGTCGAGGAAAAGACTTGTAAAGCCCTCGCCGCGCACGTGGCCGGTGAACACCGCGAGGTCTTCTCACGCCGCCGCATCACGATTGGCGAAGGTATCACGGGCTGGGTCATCGCCAACTCCCGCTCGATGTGCAACACCTCGCCGGAACTCGATCTCGTCGGCGTCCCGGAGAAAATCGTAAAAACAATTCGCGGCGTCCTCGTTTCGCCGCTCATCCGCGAGGACGGCGCCTTTGGAGCCATCACCCTTTACTCGACGACCCGCGATTCCTACACGACCGAACACGTCCGGCTCCTCGAATCCGTCGCCATGCATGCTTCGAGCGCTTTGAAAAACGCCTTGATGTTTGAGAAGACGAAGGAGAGCGCGCTGACCGACGCGCTGACGTGTCTACCCAACGCCCGCGCCTTCCACCTGTCGCTCGAACAGCGACTCGCCGAATGCCAACGTCTGAATCGCGAGCCTCTCACGGTGCTAAGCATGGACATTGATGATTTTCAGAGTATCAACAATCAGCACGGTCACGGCGTCGGAGATCGGATGTTGGCGAGCGTCGCGCAGGTGATTAAAGATCAGTTACGGCAGATGGACGTTTTAGCGCGCTACGCCGGCGACGAATTTGTGGCGATCATGCCGATGGCTTCAAAGGAGGTCGCCGCGCTGATTGCCGAGAGAGTCCGCGCGTCCGTCGAGTCGCACAGGTTCAGCGTCAGGACGGGTCGCACAACCCAACTAGGGATCAGCATCGGCATCGCCTGCTTTCCCGGCGACGGCGAAACGGCGGAGAGTCTTCTAACCCACGCCGACCGCCAAATGCAGCGCGATAAACACGCGCGCAAGCTCGCTCCTACCTTCGCCTCCAACACCGGCAAACTTGCCTCAATTGACGCTTTTAGATAATTCTCAAATTTCGAGTCATCTCTCAACGGCGCGTGTTGCCCGTCTCCGGCGGCATGCGCTATTTGGCTGCGGCACGTGACTATTTTGCGGCTCCCCCTAAGTCGCGTATAATCCTCCTCCGTAATACACGAACCACCAAGATTATCAATCGCTTAAATTTACGCCGCCTTTTTTGCGTCGGCGCTTGTGCTCTCTGTAGAGACGCGCCCCGGAGAATTTGAGAATGAGCACGACGAGTGAAATGAAGGTTACGCCGATGAAGCCACGAAGCCAGACGGCGCAGGCGTCAACAACAGGAGTTGCCGCCGCGACGGAAGTGACGGATCAAATCAACCCGGAAGAATTGCGCAGGGAGCACGACCAACGCCGGAACGAACAGCAGGAGCGCATCGAGGAGATTGACCGTGAAACGCTCCTTCGCTTGCTTTATCAAATGATCCTCATCCGGCGCTTTGAAGAAAAGTCCGCCGAAGCCTATACGCTCGGTAAAATCGGCGGCTTCTGTCACCTCTACATCGGGCAGGAGGCGGTCGCCGTCGGCGCGCTCGGCGCGCTTCGTCCCGACGATTACGTGCTGACCAGCTATCGCGATCACGGCCACATCATCGCCAAAGGCACTTCACCCGACGAAGTGATGGCCGAGTTGTACGGCAAGGCCGGCGGGTGCTCGGCGGGTAAAGGCGGCTCGATGCATCTCTTCGATTCGTCGGTGAATTTCCTTGGCGGGCACGGCATCGTCGGCGGCCAAATCCCGCTCGCCACGGGCGTCGCCTTCGCGGCGAAATATCGTGGGACGGATCAAGTCACGCTCTGCTTTTTCGGCGAAGCGGCGGTCAATCAGGGCGCGTTCCACGAATCGCTCAACATGGCGCAACTGTGGAAGCTGCCCTGCATTTACATCTGCGAAAATAATCAGTACGGCATGGGCACGTCGCTCGAGCGGGCGATGTCTTTGCAGGACGTCTCGCAGAAAGCGCCCGCTTACAACATGGCCGGTGAGTTTGTTGACGGAATGGACGTGCTCGCCGTCTACGAAGCGACGAAGCGCGCCGTCGCGCGGGCGCGCGAAGAGTCGCTGCCGACGTTAATCGAAGTGCGAACCTACCGCTTCATGGGCCACTCGATGTCCGACCCCGGCAACTACCGCACGCGCGCGGAAATCGAGAAGCATCAGGAGCGCGACCCGATTAAGGTTTTCACGCAGAATCTCAAAGAAAAGAATATCGTTGACGACTCGGCAATTGCCGACATGGAAAAGCGCGCCCGCGAAGAATTAGAGCGCGCGGTTCAGTTCGCCGAGTCAAGCCCCGAACCCGCGCCCGAAAAACTTTTTACAGACATCTACGCCAATCCACTAAGCAGGTGATGGGTGATGGGTAATAAGTGATAAGACCAAAAGCATTTTCCTATCACCCATCACCTATCACCCGCCCCGGAGGTTTCTGAATGCCGATTATCACGATGCGTGAAGCGCTGAATCAGGCGATGCGCGAAGAAATGCATCGAGACGAGAACATATTTTTGATGGGCGAGGAAGTCGCGGCTTATCAAGGCGCATATAAAGTCTCGAAGGGTCTGCTCGAAGAGTTCGGCGACCGCCGCGTGATTGACTCGCCGATTACCGAACTCGGCTTTGCCGGTCTCGGCGTCGGCGCAGCGATGGTCGGCCTGAGACCGATCATCGAGTTTATGACTTTTAACTTCTCGATTCTTGCCACCGACCAAATCATCAACTCCGCCGCGAAGATGCTTTACATGTCCGGCGGGCAGTTCAAGATTCCGATTGTGTTTCGCGGCCCCGGCGGCTCCGCTTATCAAGTTTCGTCGCAGCACTCGCAGGCGCTCGAATCGTGGTACGCCAACTTCCCCGGCCTCAAAGTCGTGATGCCTTCCACCCCGGCGGATGCGAAGGGACTTTTGAAGAGCGCGATCCGCGACGACGACCCGGTGATTTTCATCGAGCAGGAAAGAATGTACGGCAACAAAGGTGAAGTGCCGGAAGACGCGGAGTTCACCGTCCCGCTCGGCGTCGCGGACGTGAAGCGCGAAGGCTCGGACGCGACGATTGTCGCGCGCTCGCTGATGGTTCCAATCGCGTTGAAAGCCGCCGAAGAACTGGAGAAGCAGGGCGTGTCGGTCGAAGTCGTTGACCCGCGCACAATCCGCCCGCTCGACATCGAGACCATCGTCAATTCCGTGAAGAAGACGAACCGCGTCGT
>JBPCPQ010000383.1:0-17078 GCA_050999015.1 Pyrinomonadaceae bacterium
GGGCGAGCGAGGGTGAAACGGCGTCGCCTCGCGTTGCGGCGTTTCCCTGACTTTGCCGAACATCTCCGAGGAGCCGGCGAAGTAGAACCGGCACCGGGGGCGCAACTCTCTGAGCGCCGCCAGCACATAGTGCGTGCCGTTGATGTTGGTGTTCATGGTCGAGAAGCCGTCGGCGAAACTCTCGGCGACGAACGACTGCGCCGCCAAGTGGTAGCATTCGTCGAAGTCGTGTTGGCTGAAGATGTGAAAGATGCTCGGATAACTCTCCAGACTCGCGGCGTGCAACACCACCTTGTCGAGCAGGTGAGAGATGCGGTGGAAGCGGCGTTCGGGTTCTTCCAGCGCGACGCGCCGGACGATCCAATGCACCTCGTAGCCGAGACTCAGCAGGTACTCGGTGAGGTAGCTTCCATCCTGCCCCGTGATCCCCGTAATCAACGCTTTCTTTGTCATGCTTTAATTCCTAACGATGTGGTCTCAAACGTAGAAGCGACGGATCGTGTCAACCACGTACTGCTGCGCGGCGACGGTTAATTCAGGGTACATCGGCAAGGCCAGCGTTTCGCGCGCGGCGCGTTCGGCCTCCGGGAAATCCTCCGCGATGTAGCCGAGGTAATTGAAGCACTCTTGCAAATGCAGCGGCACGGGATAATAAACTTTCACGCCGACGCCGTTTTCTTTCAGGTGTGCCATCAGAGAATTACGACTCTTCGCCGAAACACGGATCACGTACTGATGAAAGATATGCCGCGCATCATTCCTGACGAAAGGCGTCGTGACTTCGCCGCCCAATCCGGCCTCGGTGAAAAGGCGCGCGTAAGTGTCGGCGCGTTCGCGTCGCGCCTCTGACCAGCGATCAAGGTGCGGCAGCTTAACGCGGAGAATTGCCGCTTGAAGTGAATCGAGGCGACTGTTGATGCCGACTTCGCGGTGATGATATTCGGTCGCACCGCCGTGAGCGCGCAGAACGCGCAGGCGCTCCGCCAACTGATCGTCGTTCGTCGTCAGCATGCCGCCGTCGCCTGCTCCGCCGAGATTTTTGGTCGGGTAAAAGCTGAAGCAGCCGACGCGACCCAGCGACCCGGCACGCCGCCCGCTGTCTTCAGCGCCGATGGCCTGCGCTGCGTCTTCAACGACCGGAATGTTGTGTCGCTCCGCGACCTTCCGTAGCGCGTCCATCGCGGCGCACTGACCGTACAAATGAACCGGCATGATCGCGCGCGTGCGTTCTGTGAGCGCCGCTTCGATTCGTGCCGCATCGAGATTGTATGTGCGCGGCTCAATGTCAACGAACACGGGGCGGGCACCGAGGCGGGTGATGGCGCTCGCGGTCGCAAAGAAACTAAAGGGGGTAGTGATAACCTCGTCGCCCGCTGCCACATCGAGCGCCATCAATGCGAGCAGCAGCGCGTCGGAACCGGAAGCACAGCCGACGGCGTGTGAAACCTGCGAATAGCGCGCCATCTCTTTCTCTAACTCTTCGACTTCGGGGCCGAGGATAAATGCTTGCGACTCCATCACGCGCTCAATCGCCGCGCGCAGTTCGTCGCAGAGCGCCGCGTGCTGTGCTTTCAAGTTGAGCAACGGGACGTGCATTTTTGCTTTGGGCACAATCTGACTCACGATTCTGTCATGCGTCGTCAGAGTTTGACCGGCTGTCCGTTCCGGCTGATTGATTGTTGCGCGGCTTCGAGCAGGCGGACGACGCGCGCCCCGGAACGCCCGTCCGTTAGCGGCGCACGTCGTTCGTTGATCGCGTCCAAAAATTCTTGACAGACGTAATGCAGCGCCTCGGTCATGTCGAGTTTCGGCACCCACACGTCGCCGGTGCGGTAGCTGACGAGCGTGCGGTACACGGCTTCCTTGTCGCCGTCATAATCTTCGTGGCGGTTCGCCGTTACGCCTTTATCGTAGACGCGAATTTTTTCGGTCGGCTCAATGTCGTCGTACACCACCATTTTGCGGCTGCCCGCGATTAGTGTGCGGCGGATTTTGACCGGCGACAGCCAGTTGAAATGAAAATGCGCGATGAAATCGTCGGCGAATCTGAGCAACACGTAGGCGATGTTTTCGATGCCGCGATCAATGTGGCAACTCCCGACGGCGGTCACGGTTTCCGGCTCGCGGTTGATGATGAAATCCATGATCGAAAGGTCGTGCGGCGCGAGGTCCCAGACGACGTTGATGTCCTGCTGGAAGAGACCGAGGTTAATGCGCGTCGAATCGAAATAAAGCAACTCGCCGAGTTCGCCGCCCGCGACGATCTCTTTGATCCGCCGCACCGCGCCGGTGTAGATGAAGGTGTGATCCACCATCAACGTCAGCCCCCGCCGCTCCGCCAATTCGTTCAAGGCGTCGGCCTCGCGCACGCTCGCGGTGAAAGGCTTCTCGACAAGGACGTGCTTACCCGCCTCCAGCGCCTCGCTGGCGAAGCGATAATGCGTGGCGACCGGCGTGGCGATCACCACAGCGTCGAGGCGCGAATCGGTGAGCAATTGATGGTAGTCGGCAGTTGCCTCCGAGGACGGGTAACGACGCCTCATCGCGTCCAGACGCTTCGCGTCGAGGTCGCAAATCCACCGCAACTCCGCCGCTTCATTCTCCGCGAAGTTGCGCAGCAGATTCGGCCCCCAGTAGCCGCAGCCGATGACCCCAATTGAGATTGCGTTGTTCATAAAGTGGTCAATGGTCAGATGTCAGCAAAAACTTCACAAATCCTCGAAGACTGAAACGCATTAGCAACTCGCCCTCTATTGTTAGTCACTGACCACCGACCACTGACCACTGACCACCGCTACCACGTGCTTGATCTGCTCATCCGTCAGTTCAGGGTACATCGGAAGCGACAGCACTCGCGCGGCTTGCCGTTCCGCTTCGGGGAAGTCGCCGGGCTTGTATCCGAGCGAAGTATATGCGGGTTGAAGGTGAACGGGAATCGGGTAATGGATGCCGGTTTGCACGCCCGCCGCGCTCAAGTTTTTTTGCATTTCATCGCGTCGCTCCGTTTGCACGACGTAGAGATGATAGACGTGGCGCGCGTAAGGCATCTCGGAGGGAAGCGCGAGCCGTTCCTGTTGCGTAGCATCGCCGAGTAGTTGAGCATAACGCGCGGCGTGCGCGCGGCGCAGTTCGTTCCACCCGTCGAGATGTTTCAATTTCACGCCGAGCACCGCCGCTTGAATGCCTTCGAGACGGAAATTGTAGCCGACGATTTCATGACGGTATTTCTGCTCCGAGCCGTGATCGCGCAGGAGTCGCACGCGCCGCGCAACGCCCTCGTCGTCGGTCATAACCGCGCCGCCTTCGCCATATGCGCCGAGATTCTTGCCGGGGTAGAAACTAAAACAATTCGCGCGACCGAGCGCGCCGACCTTGCGACCTTTATACTCAGCGCCGTGCGCCTGCGCCGCGTCTTCGATGACGGACAAATTATGACGCGCGGCGATTTCAAAGATCGGATCAAGATCGGCGGCTTGGCCATACAAGTGTACGAGGATGATGGCGCGCGTGCGCGGCGTGATTGCGGCCTCAATCTTTGTGACATCAATCGTGTAAGAGATTGGGTCGGCATCAACAAAGATGGGCGTCGCGCCGGCGGTCGAGACGGCTTCGGCGGTCGCAAAAAATGTATTCGCGGGGACGATCACTTCGTCCCCCTGCCCGACGCCGCACGCCGTCACGGCGAGTTGGATGGCCGCCGTGCCACTGTTCACGCTGACGCAGAATTGCGCCCCGACATACTCCGCAAACGCCGCCTCGAACGCCTCGACCTCCGGCCCCAGCACGAACGCCGCGCTCTCAATCACACGCGCAATCGCCGCATCAACATCGTGCTTAATCTGCTTGTATTGAGCTTGCAGGTCAACGAAAGGAACCTTAATGATTGCGGATTGCGGATTGCGGATTGCGGATTGGGGCATTTGCTTACCGGCTGCGCCCGCGCGCAGTGTTAATTGACGAAACGGCGATGGAGAGGATTTGGTTGGCCTCGTCCAGCAGACTGTTGACGCGCTCCTTATCAACCTGCCCGGATTCGATGAGTAGCTCAATCCAATAAACTGTTTCGTCGGCCTCTTCTTCCACAATTCCCATCTTTGCGATGAAGTCTGCCGGCGATTTTGCTCTGCACGACGCCCGGTAATTTGCACCCACCGACGTGCCACATCTCAGCAACTGTCTACCAACCACCTCCGCAGTCCGTGTTTTCGGCAACGCATCCACCAAGCGAATGATCCTGAGCGCGAACGAGCGCGTTCGCGTTTTCATCTCCTCAGCGTTCATCACACCCTCACAGCCCAAGAACTGTCAAGCGCGAGTTCGCAACGAGCAGCCCGCCTTTCAATCCGCAATCCGCAATCCGCAATCCGCAATCACCCTCGCCGGGTTGCCGGCGACGACCGCATCAGCAGGCACGTCCTTCGTCACGACCGCGCCTGCGCCGATGACTGCTCGCTTACCGATTTCGAGGCCGCCGAGGATTGTTGCGCCGGTGCCGACCGAAGCGCCGCGCCGCACGATTGTGCGTTGAAGAGTCCAGTCGTCTTCGGTCTGCGGCGTGCCGTCGGGGCGCGTCGCGCGCGGGTAGCGGTCGTTGATGAATTGGACGCCGTGACCGATGAAGACCTCGTCTTCGATCTCGACGCCTTCGCAGATAAAGGTATGGCTGGAAATTTTGCAGCGCCGCCCGACGCGCGCGCCCTTCTGGATTTCGACGAACGTGCCGACACGCGTCTCGTCGCCGATCTCGCAGCCGTACAAATTGACGAAGTTGTAAATCCGCACGTCGCGTCCGAGTTTCACGTCGTCCGCGATGACGCAGAATTCACCCCGCATCAACTCGCCCCGCGCCGCTCCGCGCCCGTCGCTTCGGCGTTCGGCACTTCGTCTTCGCCGTAGTAGCCCGCGTAATAGCCGGAGTAGTAATAGTAATCGCCGGACTCGAGTTTGACGTTGTTGAGAACGACGCCGTAGATGTTCGCGCCGACGTCGAGCAACAACTGCTTCGCGCGCCGCACCACGCCGCGCGAACTCCTGCCGCCGTGAACGACCAACACCACGCCGTCCACCATCGTCGAGATGATCGCGGCGTCGGTGAAAGAAATCGCCGGCGGCGAATCTATGACGATATGCGTGAAGCGTTCGCCGAGGATTTGTAAAAGCTTCGGCATCTCGTTCGACCCGACCAACTCGGCGGCGTTCGGCGGCACACGACCCGAAGACATGACTTTCAGGTTCGGCAGCGGGGCGTAAGTTTGAATCAACTCGTCGAGGTTCGCGTCACCCGACAGGAAGTTCGTCACGCCGCGTGCGTTCGGCAAGCCGAAGTGGGCGTGAAGACGCGGGCGGCGCAGGTCGCAGTCCATAATGAGGACATCGGCTCCGGTCTGCGCGAGCATCATCGCGGTGTTGACAGCCGTCGTCGTCTTACCTTCCGACGGCTGGCTCGAAGTAAACAGCAGAGTCTTCGGCGGCTGCCCGGCGGTTGAAAGCAGGAGCGACGTGCGCAGATGTCGGTAAGCTTCCGCCACCGGCGAGCGCACGTCTTCGATCAGCGCGAGCGCCGTGCTGTGGTTGCCTGCGCCGTGTTCAGCACGGTTCCGGCTACTTAAAATCTTACGCTCCGCGCGCGGCGCCGGGATGAGCGCCAGCGTCGGCAGATGGACATAGCGGTCAACGTCCTCAACCGACTTCAGCGTGTCGTCGAGGTAATCGAGCAGGAAGGCCAGACCGACCCCCGCCCCGAGCGAGAGGATGAGGGCGATGAGAATGTTGCGCCCACGTTGCGGCCCGACCGGGGCGCGAGGCCGCGCGGCGGGCGTCGCGACCGTGACGTTGTTCGACTTGTCGCTCGAAGTGATCTGTAATTCTTTATGACGCTGGTAGAGCGTGTTGTAAAATTGCTTGTTGGTTTCGAGTTGCTGGACGAGATTGCTCATCGAGATCAAGTCGCGGCTCTGCTCGTCGGCGGCGGCCAACTCGCGGTTGAAATCCTGACGGACTTTGTCTTCATTCCCCTTCGCCGCCTCGAAGCGCGACTTCAACGACCTCAGAATTTCGAGCGGGGCCTTGTCTAAATCCTTTTTCACCTGCGCGACCTGCGCGTCTATTTTTTTGACCGCCGGCCACTCTGAGGTGTACTGCTCCAACAACGCCGCCTTCTGTTCTTCTAAATTCCCGATTTTTTCTCGAAGCCGCTGGATGTTCTTGTCCGACTGTACCTCGGGGATTGACCACACGTCTTGCTCCTGTTGCGACGCTTCATACGAAGCGTGCAGTTCCTTGCGGGTCTTTTCGGCGGCGAGCAATTGGCCGCTATAAGTCCCCAGCCGGTCGGCGGTGAAGTTCTGCCCCTGAACACTGCCAAGCGGCAGGTTGTTGTTCTTCATGTAGTTGATGCGCGCTTCCTCACCCTGCCGGATTTTCAGTTGCAAATCGGCGATCTCACGCGCCAGTTTCTCCTCGGCTTTCGTCGCGCCCTGCGTCGCGCGGATGTTGTCGCGGAGAATGAAGACCGCCGCGAGCGTGTCCGCGACTTTCATTGCGATCTCCGGGTCGGGGTGCGTAAAGAGAATCTTGACGAGATTGGTCTTTTCCACCGGTGCGACCGTGAGATTCGCGCGCAACGTGTCCTCGTATGGCTCGAGTCGCTCTAACTGTTCCGCCGTCAACTTCTCCGAATCGTCGAAGCCGGCATCGTCGAGCACCGCGATCCCCGCGTCTTTGATTGGCGGGGGTGCCGGCGAAAACATGCGCCGGACGCTGGAGACGAAGCCCCGGCTGTGAGCGCCGAGAAACGCCGGGTTGTTCTGCAAGTCGAGTGCGAGAATCACCTGCCGCGCCAGTTCAGGATTTTCGAGAAGCTTGAGTTGTGTGCTCCAGTAGGCCGGGTCAGTCGGCCCGTTGATCACCACTCCTTTCATTTCCAATACGCTGCTGTTCTTCTGCTCAATCTGAATCGTCGTCTCCGCCTCATAGAGCGAGGGCAGCCGGTACATCTGTATCGCGACGAGCGACGTGACGACGACGGCGAGACTGAGAATCAGCCATTTGCGCTTCAGCACGACGGCGAGGTACTCGCGCAGGTGCGCGGCCTCGGAGGGCGGAGCAGCAACGGCGACGGGCACGGGCTGCGCGAAGTCACGTAGCGGGCGGTCGAGAGTCTCAGACGACAGCGGCATCAGGCGATTATCTTGTGACATCATGGCTTAAACCCTTCGGGCGGAGTGAACCGCTTCCGTGAAGTAGGGCGTATGATAACAGACGCGGGGAATGAGACAAGTCAGCAGGGGGGCAATTTCCCTATGATTCGCCGGTTATTCGGGGAAGGTCGCGGCAAAATCCGCGAGTGCTTCTCGCCAGTCGCGCATCGGCGCGAGTCCGACGGCTTCCGAAATCAGGCAACGCAGACACGAGTTGATGGGGCGCGGTGCCGGGCGTCGCAAAGAGGACGCGCGCACACACTCTAGCTCGACGCCCTTACACCCGGAGACCTCGACTGCCGCGCGCGCAAACTCTTCAAAGCTCGCCCCTGCGCCGCCGTTGACGACGTGATAAACGCCCGGCAAATCAAGCTCGGCGAGAGCGCGCAGCCGCGCCGCCAAATCCTTCGCGTAGGTCGGCGTGCCGTACATATCGCTAATCACTTCGAGGCGCTCGCCGCGCCTCGCACGCTCAATCACAGTAGCTAAAAAATTCGTCCCGCCGCGCCAGAATATCCACCCCGTCCGCACTACCGTCGTCCGCGCGCTCGCCGCCTGCGCCAAACGCTCGCCCTGTAGTTTCGCCGCCCCGTAAACGCTCGCCGGATTCGGGTCGTCGCGTTGCGTGTAGAATCCCTCTTTCGCACCATCGAAGACGTAATCAGTCGAGATCGTGACGAGCGACGCGCCGACGCGGCGACATGACGCGGCGAGTAATTCGGGGGCGCGTGCGTTCACGCGGTAGGCGCGCTCCGCGTCAGATTCGCAAGCATCTACGTCCGTCCACGCCGCGCAGTTGATGACCGCGTCTGGTCGCTCGCGCGCGAAAGTTTCTCTAACATCTGCTTCATCCGTGATGTCGAGGCTCTGCCGGTCGTGTGCAAACACTTCATCGCCGCGCGCCCCGCAGTGCTCGATTGTCGCGCGCGCGACCATCCCATTGGCACCCGTCACCAGAACTTTCAACGCGGGTCAACCTCCCCGCCGTACTGCCGCGCGTAATAGTCACGGTAGTCGCCGCTTCGCGCGCGCCTGATCCATTCGCCGTTTTCGGCGTACCAGCGGATGGTTTTTTCGAGTCCGCTCTCCCACGTCTCCAGTGGTCGCCAATCGAGTTCCGTTTCAATCTTCGTCGGATCAATCGCATAGCGGCGGTCGTGCCCCAGTCGGTCTTTAACGTGGCGGATCAAAGAGAGCGGCTTGCCGAGCGCCCGCAGCACCGACTCCGCGACCTCAATGTTACGGCGCTCGTTGCGCGCGCCGATGTTGTAACTTTCGCCCGTCCGCCCCGCCTCCATCACGCGCAGGATCGCGCGGCAGTGGTCCTCGACGTAAATCCAGTCGCGCACGTTGCGCCCGTCGCCGTAGACGGGTATCGGCTCGTCGTTCATCGCGTTCGATAGCATTAACGGAAGAAATTTTTCGGGGAACTGGCGCGGACCGTAATTATTTCCACACCTAGTAATGACCGTATCAAGTCCGAAAGTGTGGTGCGCCGCGCGCACGAGATGTTCGGCCGAGGCCTTCGATGCAGCATACGGACTGTTCGGCGCGAACGGCGAATCTTCCCTGAAGAGAGCACCTTCGTCTTCCGGCAGGCTGCCCATCACCTCGTCGGTGTTGCCGCAGAACTGTAACAGTCCGTTGCGTTCGACGATCAAATTTTTATTATCTTCAACCTTAACGCACCAGATTTTGCCGCGATATTTTTCTCTCACATAATTCTGCTGTCCGACGCCTATGTTTCCCCGCCTGAAATGCACGAGATAAGCGTCGGTTGAGGCGCGAATCAATCTATCTTCTTCACCGAACCAACTGACGGCAGAAGCGTCCCTCTGAGTTATTCTCGGCGATAGCCCCAACTTGATACCTAGCTCGCAGATGTTTTCCACCAAACGAGGAGAGGAGGTGGAAAAAATGGGACTGCCGGATTTGTTGAAGTGTCCGTCGCTATCTATCAAGCCGTCGAATAACGCGGCGAGGGCTTCGCGGCCAAACGCGAGCATCCAGTCGGGAATGTGTTTATACCGAAAGCCCTTACCAAATTGCTGGAAGAAAACTGTCCATTCTTTTGAACTGAAATAGATATGCTCGCCGGATTTGTTTTTATAAGCTCTCCATTCGATTCCCAAACTCGTTAAAGAGCGCTCCAATCTTTGTCTGGCTTTATCGCGTTCAGGCACATCGAAAAATATGCGCCAGCTTGTGCTGGTAACATGGGTTTTCGTTCCCACTCTAATAGCGCACTTTTCAAACCTGCCCGTGAGCGCGCTTCTCCTGGCTTCGTCGCTTTCGCGTTTACTCAAACCGGTTAAGGACGGAAGTTTTTTACTCTGCGTGGCGGTAAAGCCATCACCGATAAAGACGCCGGCAATATAAAACAATTCTTTGGCAGGGACGCGGCCGACGCCTTCAATTTCAATCGAATCAGCGCCTGCGACCTGCCACGCGCCCTTCGGATAGTACAGGAAATTCTTGTCGAGGATATTTTGCGCTTCTTCAATCCGGGTCGGTCCAAGTCCATTTCGCCCCTTCTGTGTGAACAGCATTCTGTGGTTCGGCGTGACCTTCATATCGACTAGAGCGTTCTTGAAATGAATCATCTCCCCTTCATAATCCTGGACGATAATTTTCAAGACCCTCTTCTCTTCTACCGCGCCGGTCTGCGGGTTGAGCGATAGAACTATGTCGCCCTTCTGTATTTCCGAATAACGTTTTAATCCCGCCTTTGTTAAAGCTTTGGTTTGTTCGTCATAACAGGAAACCTGCACAAACCGCCGCACGCCCTTCTCACGCGCAGCGTCAAGGAGAACCTGTGTGCCGATGATGTTAGTGCGCAGAAACTCGTCGGCTGACGCGATGCTGCGGTCAACATGCGACTCGGCGGCGAAATTGATAACCGCGTCCGTACTCTCTGTGAGTGCCTCACGCACCGTTGCGCGGTCGGCGATGTCACCGCGTACAAAGCGGTGGCGCGTCTCATCGAACCCCGCAAGGTTATCCAGATTGCCCGCGTATGTTAGCGCGTCGAAGTTGACAACATTGCACTCTGCGATTTCAGCCAGCACCAGCCTGATGAACGCGGAACCGATGAACCCGGCACCGCCTGTGACAAAAAGTTTTGGCATAAACTTAGAGGGATTCTAGGGGGACTGCTGAATAGCCATTCGGAGGTCGCAATAAGCCTAAAGCGGAAACGGCGAAGTATAGGTTTGTGATTCCGAGAGTGTCAAGAATGGGAGACCGGCGATTATCGCCCCGACCCTGACTGATAACTCCGGCTCAACGCTCGTTTCTTCCGATCCTCCCGCTCAATTCTTTCTCGCTCATCCCGCGCGGATATTCCTCTGTCCAGAAAATCGCGGCGCACAATAAGCACCACCCACAGCCCGGCAAGGAGCATAATAAGAACGAACGAGATTTCAAGATAGCCCATAATTTTAGGGAAGTCTTCGCTTGCGAGCAGAGATTGAAGCTTCTGACGGAGAAATTATTTCACGCACCAGTATGTCTTGCAAAGGAGAGTCCTCAACAAATTTATTTCTGGAGTGCCTAGCAAGACTTCAAAAACAGGCTAAACCTTTGAGAAAAGCTAAACTTCAGCTACCCCGCTCACCCGTTTCGTTAGGTGCTTTGCGACAAAACAAATATGAGGAAGTTAGTGGCATGATGGAAATGATGATCGCTGCCGGCAATTCCTGTTGAAGTTACCCCAATCTCTGCCCGCCGACTCCCTCGACTGATTATGCTACTGTCCGCGAAAGACTGTCTGACCCTCTGCCTCGAACGCGGCGCACGTGCTTGACGGCTTGCCACCGCGTGGCTAGACTGGTTCGCCATTTAAGAGTAAAACCGAGTGCTCTCTTGATTCATGGTTAGTCAACCAGAGTATAAGTAGTGATCCTGAGAATTTCATGCATGTCGTGAAGACCGAATTTTGATGAGTTTGACCACTAAGGAAGAGGCGGGCGCGTTCCAGTCCGGGCCCACTCCCCACAATACTATAGGAACAAAGCCGGAGTCGTCTCATCGTCCATCACCCTCTCTCTCGGAAGAGCTTCCAATCATCATTGAACCGAGCGGGTCGTGGGGGGCAATCAATCTTCGTGACCTGTGGGCGTATCGTGAACTGCTTTATTTTCTAATTTGGCGCGACCTCAAGGTGCGTTATAAGCAGACGCTGCTCGGCGTGGCGTGGGTCGTCATGCAACCTCTGCTGACCACGATTATCTTTACGATTTTCTTAGGCATGCTGGCGCGCGTTCCCTCGGACCGTATTCCGTATCCGCTATTTGTTTATGCCGGACTGCTGCCGTGGACGTTCTTCTCAAATTCTGTTTTGAACAGTGGTAATAGCCTCGTGGGGAATGCCCATCTTATTACTAAGGTATACTTCCCGCGAGTAATTATTCCGGCCGCGGCAATCGGGGCAAGATTAGTGGACTTCGGCATCGCGTTTATCGTCCTCGCTGGGCTGATGCTCTACTACGGCGTCGCGGTGACGCGGAGCATCCTGATGCTTCCCGTGCTTGTCGTTCTGGTTACGCTGTTCTCTCTGGGATTCGGCTTGTGGGTCTCGGCCTTGAACGTCAAATACCGGGACATCGGCATCGCGCTGCCGGTTCTGATTCAGCTCTGGATGTTTGTCTCGCCGGTCGTCTATCCGGCGAGCCTGATACCCGTGAGGTGGCAATCGTTATACTTCCTTAACCCGATGGCGGGGGTGATCGAAGGTTTTCGCGCTTCCTTGTTCGGTCTGGAGTTCAACCTGCCGGCACTCGCTTTCTCAGCCGTCATCACGCTCGCCTTGTTGGTTTCCTCCGCCTACGCGTTCAAGCGAATGGAGAAGGTCTTTACTGACCTTGTTTAGATTAAGCTCATGAAGTCGGCCATCAGGGTTGAGAATTTGTCCAAGCAATACCGTCTTGGCACTCGCCGCCCCCAGTACGCGACCTTGAAGGACGCTCTCGCCGGGACGTTCATCTCGACGCTGCGACGCGTGGCACATGGTGAAAGCGCGGCCGGTGAATTGATCTGGGCGCTTAAAGACGTGAGCTTCGAGGTGACGCCCGGAGAGGTGATCGGTATCATTGGGAGTAACGGCGCGGGCAAATCAACGCTCCTCAAAATATTGTCACGCGTTTTGGAGCCGACCGGCGGGCGCGTCAAGCTCTACGGGCGCGTCGGAAGTCTGTTAGAAGTCGGCACAGGATTTCATCCGGAACTGACGGGGCGTGAAAACCTTTTCCTGAGCGGCGCGGTCTTAGGGATGCGGCGCGCCGAAATCGCACGCAAGTTCGACGAGATCGTCGCCTTCTCCGAAATCGAAAAGTTCATCGACACTCCCGTGAAGTGGTACTCGAGCGGCATGTATGTCCGCTTGGCGTTCTCGGTGGCCGTCCATCTGGAGCCCGAAATTTTGATTCTTGACGAAGTCCTCGCAGTCGGGGACTCGTCTTTTCAGATTAAATGTCTGAACAAAATGCAGGACATCATGAAGGACGGGCGAACCATTCTGTTCGTGTCTCACAACATGCAGGCCATCACCCGTCTTTGCCGACGGGCCATCTTTCTTTCCGAAGGCGTGATCCTCGACGACGGCCCCGCGCACCAGATTGCCAGCACGTACCTTAGCGCGCGTATCAAGATTTCGGCGGAGAGAACGTGGGCCGAGGCAAGCGAGGCGCCCGGCAACGACATCGCGCATCTGTGCGCGGTGCGCGTGTGCGGCGAAGGCGGCGAAGTCGCCGCCGTTCTTGACATCCGCCGGCCGGTCGGAATCCAAATGGAGTTTGAAGTGCTGAAGCCGGGCCACGTCCTAGTTCCTAATTATCACTTCTTCAACGAAGAGGGGATCTGTGTTTTTGTCGCCCCCGATCACGACCCGGAGTGGCGTGGACGCGAGCGCCCTGTCGGGCGCTACGCGAGCACCGCTTGGATTCCCGGCAACTTTCTCTCGGAAGGGACGCTGATCGTTGGCGCGGCGTTGAGCACCATGTCTCCAGTGGTCGTGCATTTTTATGAGCAAGAAGCCGTCGCCTTTCAGGTCATTGACAGTCTCGATGGGGATTCGGCGCGCGGTGATTACAGCGGCCCGATGCCGGGAATAGTGAGGCCGCTGCTGCCGTGGTCAACGCGTTCCATCCCGTCAACTTCAACTGTGAAGGAGACTGCCCGATGAAAGTCGTCATCCTCGCGGGCGGCCTCGGCACGCGCTTAGCAGAAGAAACGGAAGTAAAGCCTAAGCCGATGGTGGAGATTGGCGGACGCCCGATACTCTGGCACATCATGAAACACTATGCCCATTACGGCTTCAAGGAGTTTTTTATCGCGCTGGGTTACAGGGGCGATGTGATCAAACGTTACTTCCTCGATTACCATAGCTTAAACGGCAGTATGACGGTCGAGCTGGCGAGTGGAAGGACGATTACGCGCGCGAGCGAGTGTGAGGAGTGGATGGTGCATCTGATTGACACGGGACAGGAAACCTACACAGGTGGTCGTGTCAAGCGGCTGGAACCGTCGTTGAAAGATGGAACGTTTATGGTCACTTATGGTGACGGCTTATGCGACGTAGACCTTCGCGAGTTACTCCGCTTCCATCGCTCGCACGGTCGCGTCGCGACGGTGACTGCCGTGCGTCCGCCGGCACGCTTTGGAGGACTTATCTTCGATGGAGACCTAGTAGCCGAATTCACGGAAAAACCGCAAGCCGGCGAGGGCTGGATCAACGGCGGGTTCCTAGTATTTGAACCTAATATTTTCGATTACCTTGGAGGAGACAAAAGCAGCTTGGAAGCAGATACTTTAGAGCGGTTAGCTGCCGACGGTCAACTGGCCGCTTACCGCCACGAAAATTTCTGGCAATGCATGGATACGCTGCGGGACAAAAGGCTGCTGGAAAGTCTGTGGCTCGATAATCGTGCGCCGTGGAAAACTTGGGAATGAGGAATTTCTGGCTCGACCGTCCCACCTTTGTGACTGGCTCGACCGGGCTGATCGGAGGCTGGCTGGTCGAACGCCTTCTTAAAGCGGGCGCGGACGTAGTTTGTCTTGTCCGCGACTGGGTTCCGCAAAGCGAGTTCGTGCGCGCGGATTTGGTCAAGCGGGTCAGAGTCGTGCGCGGTGAGGTGCAAGATCGGGCGTTGATGGAGCGCGCGCTCGGCGAGTACGAGACTGATACTGTCATTCATCTCGCCGCACAGACCATTGTCGGGATCGCCAATCGGAACCCGGTTTCGACTTTTGAAGCAAACATCGCCGGGACATGGTCGCTGCTCGAAGCGTGCCGCCGCAGCCCTCAGGTGAAGCAGATTGTGGTCGCTTCGTCAGACAAAGCTTACGGCGACCACGAATCGCTGCCGTACAGCGAGGGCGCGCCTTTGCGGGGTCGGCACCCTTACGACGTGAGCAAATCCTGCGCTGATTTAATTGCGCAAACCTACGGCGTCACCTACGGTTTGCCGGTGGCTATTACTCGCTGCGGAAACTTTTACGGCGGCGGCGATCTAAATTGGAATCGCATTGTGCCGGGCACGATTCGTTCGGTGCTGCGCGGGCAGCGCCCCGTCATTCGCTCGGACGGGCAGTACGTGCGCGATTATTTCTACGCGGAAGACGGCGCCGCCGCCAACTTGTTGTTGGCCGAACGTCTGGCGCAAAATTCTGAGCTTCGGGGGCAGGCATTCAACTTCTCAAACGAGATTCAGGTGACGGTGCTGGAACTGGTCGAGCGGATTCTGTCGTTAATGGACTCCGACCTCCAGCCCGACGTGCGCAACGAAACGACGAATGAGATTCGGCACCAGTATTTGAGCGCCGCTAAAGCGAGAAAGCTTCTCGACTGGCAACCGCTCTTTACTCTGGACGAAGGCTTACGGCGAACGATAGATTGGTACAGAGCTTTTCTCGGGACCTCGCAATAAGTGACATCGAACCGACGGCGGCGTGCCGGTCGTGCGGTGAAACCGGGCTCGCGACAGTCCTTTCTCTGGGACGCACGCCGCTCGCCAACGCGCTGCTCACCGCGGAGCAACTCGGGGAGCCGGAAGCGACCTACCCGCTCGATTTAGCCTTCTGCCCGCACTGCGCGCTCGCGCAGATTACGGAAACGGTTCCGCCCGAAAAGCTGTTCCGCGAATACCTCTACCTCTCGTCTTTCTCCGAAACGGTTCTGCGCCACGCGGAAGAGATTGCGAGGCGGCTCGTCACATCGCGCAGCCTTGACGGCAACAGTCTCGTGGTGGAAGTGGCCAGCAACGACGGCTACCTTTTGCAGTACTACAAACGCGCGGGCGTCCCCGTGCTCGGCATCGAACCGGCGACCAACGTCGCCCGCGTGGCCGATCAGGAACGCGGCATCCCTACCGTCTGCGACTTCTTCGGCGAAACATTGGCGCGGCGGCTCAGCGATCAAGGGCGGTGCGCCGACGTGATTCACGCCAACAACGTGCTGGCACACGTCGCGGACTTGAACGGGGTGGTGAGGGGCTTAGAAATACTTTTGAAAGAACAGGGAATCACGATCATCGAAGTCCCATACGTCAAAGACATGATTGACGGGTGCGAGTTCGACACCATCTATCACGAGCATTTGTGCTACTTCTCGCTGACCGCGCTCGACCGCCTCTTCCGGCGGCACAGCCTGGTCATCCGGGACGTGGAACGCATATCGATTCACGGCGGGACGTTGCGCATCTACGCCGGTAAAGCGGCCAGCACAGACGCGGCAGACGGCGGCGTTTCGCTTGCGGTTCGGCAGATGCTTCGGGAGGAGGACGGATGGGTAAGCAACGCGGAGTTTTATCGCGGCTTCGGCGTGAAGGTCGCACGCCTGCGCGGCGAACTCGTGACGTTGTTGCGCGGTATGAAAGCGCAAGGCAAGCGCATCGCCGTGTACGGCGCCTCGGCCAAAGGCAGCACGCTTTTGAATTACTTCCGTATCGGTCAGGAGACACTTGATTTCGTGGTGGATCGCAGCACCGTTAAGCAGAACTATTACACGCCGGGCACGCACCTGCGAATTCATGCGCCGGAGAAGTTGTTGGACACGATGCCCGACTACGTGTTGCTGCTAACGTGGAATTTCGCCGACGAGATTCTTGAGCAGCAGGCAGAGTATCGTCGGCGCGGTGGGCGGTTCATCATTCCCATTCCGGAAGTGAAAGTGGTTTGACATTGAGGTATGTACCGATTCTCACTGCGAGAGCATGGTTTACACCTGATGATTTTCACGGAAACAAAACTTGCAGGGGCGTTCGTCGTCGAGCCGGAAAGATTTGAGGACGAGCGCGGCTTTTTCGCCCGGAGTTGGTCGCAAAAAGAGTTTGCAGAGCGCGGACTTGCGCTGCATTTAGTCGAATGCGATATTTCCTTCAACAAGAAAAGAGGCACACTGAGGGGTATGCATTATCAAGTCGCTCCACATGGTCAGGCCAAGTTGGTGCGCTGCACGATGGGAGCGATTTATGATGTCATCATTGACCTGCGCTCCGGCTCTTCCACCTTCAGGCAATGGACCAGTGTCGAACTGACGGCGCGCAACCACCTCATGCTTTACATCCCGAAAGGATTCGCGCACGGCTTTCAGACCCTTGAAGACGACACGGAAGTTTTCTACCAGATGTCAGACGTTTACGTTTCTAAAAGTTCCAGCGGTGTGAGGTGGAATGATCGTGCGTTCGCTATCGAATGGCCGTCTGACGAACGGATAATTATCGCCAGAGATCGAGAGTACCCAAACTTCATCGCATGAAAAAAGTTCTGCTCACCGGCGCAACGGGTTTCATAGGTAATTACTGTCTGCCATTACTTTTGGCAGACGGTTATGAAGTTCATGCCGTGTCTTCAAGAGTGGAGACGTTTGATACTTTGCCGGAA
>JBPCPQ010000267.1:0-10561 GCA_050999015.1 Pyrinomonadaceae bacterium
GACACCCGAAACCGTTCTTGATCTCTTAGGCGTCGAAGGCGTCGGGATTAAAACCGCCGCCACATTTCACCAGCAATTCAAAATCGCGTCGCTCGACGATCTGCGAAAATTCGTCGAAGGCGGCGGGCTGGAGATGGTGGACGGCATTGGCGAAAAAACGGCAGAAAAGATTAAGGCCAGTCTGAGATGAGCGGTTAGTGAATCGAATGAGCAAAGCGTGAAGACTGAGGATTGAAACTGCTCACCCCTTCATCCTTTTCACAATCACCAGTGTAATGTCATCAACCGCCGGGGTGCCTTGCGCGAACTGCGTGAGCGCCGCCTCGATGCGGTCGCGCAGACTCGCAGCGGAAGCGTTAAGGTTGTTCAGCACAACGTCTCTGAGGCGTTCGGGGCCGAACTCCTCGCCACGCGGATTCTGCGTTTCGGTCACGCCGTCGGAATATGCCACTAGTATGTCGCCGGGTAGGAGTTGGGCGCGGCCTTCGCGGAACGAGCTTTCGGGGATGATGCCGAGCGGGAGGCCGCCGGCGGCCAGCGTCTCGACCGTCCCCGCCGCGTGGACGATCAGCGGCGGGTTGTGCCCGGCGTTAATGAACGAGAGTGTGCCGTCCTGCGAATCAAGCTCGCCGTAAAAGAGCGTCACGAAGCGGTTCGTGGGCGTGTTGTCGGCGAGGTAACGGTTGACGGCCGAGATCGTTTCCTGTAGCGAGTGTCGGGACGAAACCTGCCCATGCACCGCCGCATGCACGCTGGACATCAGGAGCGCAGCGGCAGTTCCCTTTCCCGACACGTCGCCGAGCGCGACGACCATCTTCCCGTCCGGGAGCGCGATGAAGTCGTAGTAGTCGCCGCCGATTTCATACGACGGGAAGCTGATGCCCTGCAACTCAAAACCCGGCACCGACGGCGGCGCGGTCGGCTGAAACCGCTGCTGGATTTCGCGCGCGAGTTGCAACTCGCGTTCGAGATGCTGGCGTTCGAGTTGTTGTTCGAGGAGACGTGTGTGCTCGACGCGGATCGAAGCGACCGAGCCGAGCGTGGTCAGCACCTGAAGGTGTTCTTCGGTGAACCGGGCGGAGGCGAGCGGCGAATCAGCGTAGATGATACCGAAGATTTGCTGCCCGACGCCGAGCGGCACCGCGAGTACCGAGCGGATTCCCTGAAACATTACGGTGCTGCTCATGAAGCGGGGGTCGTGCTGCGCGTCGGAAGTGAGCACCGAGCGCCCCTGCCCAACGACTTCTTCGATGATCGTGCGGCTGACGCGAATCTCACCGACCTCGCCTTTGCGCTCCCGCAACTCCGCGACGCGAGCGCGCAGTTCGCCGCTTTTGTCGTCGCGCAGCATAATCAGGCACCGCTCCGCCGGCACTGCCTCAAAAACGAGGCCGGCGACCTTCGTTAGCGTCTCGTCAAGCGTGACCGATTCCAGTAGTGTCACGCCAACCTTGCTGATAAGCGCCAGCAGGCTGCTTTGCTCGGAGCCTTGCGGGGCGACGGTGAAATATCCTGAAGAGTGCGTGCGCGCTCCCTCGATGGCTTCGAGCAGGCCGGAAGTAGTGCGCTGCCCCGACGATTCGAGCGCGATGGTGGAAGCGGGCAACTGCGCCGACACGTACTCGTCAATCGTCGCCGCCGCCGTCAGGCTCCCGGCAATCTCTTGATCGTTGAACTGTATCTCGGTCTCGCCGATCTGAACGCGGCTGCCAATGGTCAGCGGGATCGCGCTCTCGGCGCGGGCGCCGTTGTAGAACGTCCCGTTTGCCGAGCCGAGGTCCTGCAAAAAATACTGGTCGCCCTCGCGGCGCACTTCGGCATGCACGCGCGACGCGAACGGGTCGGGGATGCAGATGTCGTTGCGCGCGGAACGGCCAATCGTGATGCGCAGCCGGCCGAGGGGGTAAGTGTCGGGCGCGCGGTCGGGGTACTTAATGATGAGGTCGGGCATAGTCTTTAGTGATAGGTGATAGGTGAAAGGTGACAAGTCAGAACTGGTTTAATCCTGTCACCTGTCACCAGACATCACCAGTGGCTATGAAGCGGAGCGTAATAACCGTTTGTTGCATGCCTTCGTTGGGTGGCGACGGTGTCTAGTGCATCGCTTATACGGGGTGCCCCATATCAAAGATAATTTCCTTTGAAATCTTGCCGTCTCGCATCTCAAAGATATGAACCAGACGCATCTCAATCTTCTGCCCGGCAGAAAAGTACGGCCAGCAACCATCGCGTACCACCTCGAAGGTCACGAGGCTATCGTCCACGACGCGATCTTCAGTGGCGAATCGTTGGAGGAATTGAAACTTCACATCCCGCATCGTGCCCCAAAGCTCACGATAAAACTTGGCTATGGCCTCCTTTCCAGAAAAAGACCGATTGAGGCCATTGAGAGCGGCCGCTTCAAAGATAATGTCATCTGTATACAGCTCAAGTGCTGCTTCGACATCATTCTCTGCTTCGCTATGAAAATGCCCATCGACACACGCCAAGTTCTGGGCTATCCGATCTTTGTCCATGTCTGTCTCCTTTTCCTGATTTCCGTCATAGTCTCTAAACCCGCCTAACACTGCCTTATTGATTCTTCCGCCGGTCGTATTCTTTACCGAGTTGTGCTTCGTGGCGTTGCGCTTGAGCGCCGAACCGGCTGCGGCGGGCGGCTTGAAAATAGCTCATCGCGGCGACCAGTTCGGCGCGTTTCAACGTGCCGGGGTCGCGCCCCTCGATGATGCCTAAACCGAGGTAATAGTAAGCGTCCGCACTGCCGCCATTGGCAGCGGCGCGAAACTCCGCGATGGCGGCAGCGCGGTTCGACGCCCACAACGCGGCGGCGCGATTGAAATGTTCTGCGGGCGCGAGCGCCACATTGGAAACGGGCGGTGCTGGTGTCGGTGTCGCTGACAGAGCGGGCGTCGGCGTCGCAGCCGGCATCGCATTGACGGCGACAACCTCACCTTCATCATTGTCATTCGGACGGGCGCTTCCTAGTTGCGTCGTCTGCGGACTAACTGCCCCCGCCGGTGAAAGCTGAGCGGTCAATTCAGTCAAGCGCATGCGGGCGGCGGTCGCCGCTTCGGTGATCGTTGAAGAAGAAAGCTCCTGATAGACGGCGCGCGCTTCGTCGGCGCGACCGGCGAGGCGTAGAGCGTCGGCGTAGGCGAGCAAGTCATTCGCGTCCTGCGCGGCCTTATCGCTTAGACCGAGCAGGCGGCGGTAGCTCTCAGCCGCCTCGTCATACGCGCTTTCGGCAAGCTGCGCGGAAGCGAGCACGCGCCACGCGGCGCGGTCGCTCGGATCGTTACGTGTGACTGCACGGTATTCTTCGATGGCTTCTCGCCGCCTGCCGGTCTCCAGTAAGAGGTCACCGAGACGCCAGTGCGCGCGCGTGTTCGCCGCGTCGAGCCGGTTCGCTTCGCGCAAACTGGCGACGGCCTTTTCGAGTTCGCCCGCCGCGAGCAGCGACTCGGCCTCGGCCATCTTCTCGTCGAAAAGCTGCTTCGGGCCAACGACAGGAATCGGCGATGTCTCACCCCCGCCGGCGACCGCGACGGGACGGCGGAAGTAATCGAACGCGAGCCACGCCCCGGCGGTTAG
Source organism: Pyrinomonadaceae bacterium (assembly GCA_050999015.1). Classification (GTDB taxonomy): domain Bacteria; phylum Acidobacteriota; class Blastocatellia; order Pyrinomonadales; family Pyrinomonadaceae; genus JBPCPQ01. Next base: position 3,592 of record JBPCPQ010000267.1, read on the forward strand.
AACACACAGGAACAGCACGCTGACAATGGCGACGGCGAGCCAGATCACGCGCGCATTGGACTGCGGCGAGGGACGCGCCGCCGGCACGTTTCCGGGAGCCGACCCCGCCGCCTGATGAGCGACGACCGCCGAGGGGGACGATGAATCGGCAACTGTCGCTGTCATCACCGGCACAACGATGGCAGACGGCGCTACCTGCATCGTTGGCACAATGGTTAACTCTTCGTCGTCGTCACCATGAGCCTCTCGCACGTTCGTCGCAAACGTATCAGGCGACTTCACTTGATCGTTCTTTTCCAACTCGCCCGTCGTGAAGGTCGGCGTCGTGCGGGCGAGAGAATTGTCGGAGGAAACAACGGTCTTATAAAAATCAGGAAGCGCCGCCGATGCGCTGCCGGGTTGGTTGTCGTAACCGTTTCGTTGGCCAGTCGGTAAAGAAGACGGATCGTGGTCGGCGGGCCGCGCGTCGGACGATTGACGCAGAAGCGCGTCGAGGTCAGCGCGGTTGACGCGGGTGGTCTCGGAGCCGACACGGTACGATTCTTCAGGCGCGAGTCCCTTTGTCGGGCGCCCCGGATCGGAAGGTAAAACAATCGGCGCTGCCGGCGAACCGCCGACGGAATCATCACTCGAAGCTGCCGAGCTTAACGGCGTGCCGCAACGGCGACAGAATCGCGTGTTCTCGATCAGGGATGCGCCGCAGCTACGGCAAGATACAGGCATCTTATGTTCCTTGCCCTCCGCTTCAAATGTTCCGTGCAACCGTCCGGCGCGTGACCCGCCGGCTCCGCGCGACGACGGTTCCGGCAATCAGATCATGCAGAGCGCGCCCTTCGGGGCTGAAAATGGCAATGAGAAGTCCTAATCCGCAAGTTAGCAGTGAGAGGGGATACCCGACCAGATGCCGCACGATGATGTGCGCGAAACTCGCCGGACGACCGTCCCTTCTTTCGATGCGCAATCCCGTCACCCATTTGCCGAGCGTGCGTCCGCTGAAGCCGGCGAACACGATGAAGTTTAATCCGATTAGCGAAAGCGACGCGAGATAGCCGAATGTTAAAGCCGTCGCACCGCCGAGACGGGCGCTGCCGCCGAGCAACCGCGCCATCAATGTTGCGAAGGCGAGAATCGCTATCGTCAGTGTGTAATCAACGAGGAGCGCGCCGCACCTTAGCGCGAACGGCGCGGGCGCGCGCACCTGACGCACCACCATATCGCCGCCACGCACTCCGATGACTCCGGCCTTGATGATAGAACTTTGTTCCGTCCGAACACTCATCTGGGAATTTTAGATTTGCGATTTTAGATTTGCGATTTGACGAGCAGATTCGGCTTGTCCTTAGCAATCGAAAATCGCAAATCGCAAATCCTTCTCATCCGATCAAAAAATGCAGCGTCGTTTCTCCGAGTCGCAGTTTGTCGCCGCTTTCGAGAGCGCGCGGCTGGCGCGGCGCAAGGCGCACGGAGTCGTTGACCACCGTGCCGTTGACCGAGTTGAGGTCTTCGACGAGGTACATTTCTCCCTCGCGCCAGATGCGGGCGTGGCGGCGCGAAATCTTCGTCTCCGGGTCAAACTTCGAGAGGTCAATCTCCGGGAAAATGTTTGAGTGCGGGTCGCTGCGTCCCAAGAGGTTGCTTTCCTTGTGCAGTTGAAACGCGGCGTCAAGCTCGGTCGTTCCGGTGACGACGAGTTTCGCCGTCGCGCGCGCCGCACGCAACACCTCGCTCGCTCCAGCCATCGGCTGCCGTGCCCCGCAGTGCGCGCAGAAAACATCGTCGGCGGCGATGCGCCCACCGCAGAATCCGCAGTAGACCATCTCGACCGCAACGGTGCTGCCGGCCTGCCGCTCCCCCGAAGCGCCGCCGTAAGTGACCGCACCGGCACGCAGTTTTTCGAGATGTCCGACGAGCGCGTCGCGCATTTCCGCCGCCGAGTAAAAGCGTCCCTCCGGCTTGTACTCGACGGCGCGCGTCAACAGGCGCTCCATCTCGTTACTGATCGCCGGGTTGATCTGGCGGGGCGTCGGGTTTTTAAGAAAGTCGAAAATCAACAGCGGGTTGTCCTGCGGGTCGGAGCCGGTCACGAGATGAAACATCGTCGCGCCGAGGCTGTACAAATCGGAGCGCGGCTCGACCTTGCCGCTGAACAGTTCCGGCGGCGCGTAGCCCATCGTGCCGACCGCCGTGACGCCCTTCTCTTGTTTCGCCACCCAGCGCGCGATACCGAAATCAATCAACATCACGCGGCCCGAAGTGCCGTCAATCATCAGGTTGGCGGGCTTCAAATCGCGGTAGATGATCGGCGGGTTGCGGTTGTGAAGGTAGTGCAGTACGTCGGCGACCTGCCGGCCCCAGTCGGCGACGGTCTGCTCGTCAATGCGTCCGCCGGGCGCGTTGCGCAGGCGCGAGAGAAAGTCGCCGCCCGCAATGTACTTCATCACGAGGTAGAAGCGACCCGCCCCGTCGTCGTAAAAATAGTCGTAGATTGTCGGGATCGAAGGATGTTCGAGCGAGGAGAGAAGCATGGATTCTCGCCGGAAATCGCCGACGGCTTTTTCGTGCTGCGACTCGTCGAGTTCCGACTGGATCATTTCTTTGACGGCGCGCGGCGCGTCGCCGAGATTTTTATCCTTCGCGTAATAAACCGCGCCCATCCCGCCGCCGCCGATGCGCCGGACAATCTCATAACGGTTGTTAAGCATCGTGCCGACGGTAAGCTGCTTGCTCGGCGAGCGCTGTCGTCCCCCCGTCGAACCGGAGCGCCCGGCGCGTGGCGATGTCCAGCCCTGACGCTCACGCCCGATTGTCCCACCGACGCCGGGATACTGTGGCGGTGGTAATTCCGTTGAGATGTTCGCGGGGACGGCGGCTTCGGAATGCGTTGCGGCCTGTGGTGCCGGCTCAATGAGCGTGGCTTCAAGTCCGCTGTATTCGACGTTTGGCGAAACATCGGCTTCAGCAGACGGCTCGACCTCCTGGGCTCGAAGCGGCGGTGGCAGTTCGGATGAAAAAGATGGTAAAGCGGCTGACGGTTCCTGTCTTTCCCCCGGTTCACTTACCGTCTCGGTAGCGGAAAGCTCCGCCCGAAGCGATCCGCAGATACCGCAGAAACGATCTCCGTGCGCGACCGTCGCGCCGCATTGATGGCAAGGGGACATGTTTCGACTGTTCTCTCGGCGACTCGGTCAGCGCGGAGCATTAGGCTCTCCCCGCGTAGCATTCTCCGGTGGATGAACGCCTATTTTATCATTTGGAAACGCAGGAATGTTTTGCCGACGATCACTTCGTCGCCGTCGTGAAGAACTTGACGATCACCGGGCAGCAGACGTCTTCCGCGATTGATGAACGTCCCGTTCGTTGACCCTAAGTCTTCGATAAAGTACTGCCCGCCGCGCCGCATGATGCGCGCGTGGCGGCGCGAAACTTTCGCTTCGGGGTCGTCCGCGTCAAGGTCAACGTCGGGGAAGATGCCGCCATCGGCGTCCCAGCGTCCGATGTGCGCCTCGTCGTCATTGAGTAAAAATTCTTTGCCGACCGAGCGCCCCCGATGAATCACCAATTTAGCGTGCGGGCCGTTCAGGCGCACTGAGTCGAACGACGTGGAGTAGATCGAAGACGCTACTTTAGAATTAGCGACCGGAGCGCCCTCGGAATCGCTCATGGGCAACACGCCGCCGAGGTTCAGAGATGTTTCCGCTCCACCCCCGATGGGTTTCACCGTAGATACCGAGGGGGTCGGACGCGCCGGAACACCGTCCGTTGGCTCTCCGATGTGCTCGGCGGCGATTTTCTTGGGCCGCACGCCTGCAAGACCTAACGCCGTCCCACATTCGTCGCAGTACTGTGAGCCGTCAAGATTCTCCGTGTTACACCTCTCGCAGGTGATCATAGTGCTTCCTTATAGTCGTTTGGTGTGCTGCGCGGGAGAAAAACATGCCCCGGAGACTATAAAACCCGGCGCGACGCTTCGGCCTGTTTAAGGCCGCGCCGAAAGACGCCGGTTATTGTAGCGCGAAACCCAAACGTCCGCCAACAACATCATAAGATAGTGCTGAGTGCTGAGTGCTGAGCACTGAGTAAAGGCAGAGAGTGCTTCCTGACTCAGCTCAGTACTCAGCACTCAGCACTTTTCCGGCTTGTTTTTGAAACCGTTGGCAAAGTTTCGACGTAAAAGATTTACCGGTGCGAGATGCGGATTATTAGCATATACTTTTGCGCCGGATTGCGAATCGTAGTTCTGATTATTTCATCCTGATAACTTGACCCCCTTAAACCGAAAAGGAATATAAACCTCATGGCTCTGAGCCGAAAGAAAAAGATTATTATTGCCGCTTCCGCCGTCGCTCTTCTCAGCATCATTGTCGCCATCAGCGTCTATGCAACGCGCAAGGATGAGCCTGAAGTGACGGTGGTGAAAGTCGAGACCCGCCCGGAGCTTCGTTCGACGGTAACGGCGTCCGGCGAGGTGCGGCCCATCCAGTTTATCAATCTGACGAGCGAGGTCGGCGGGCGCATCGAAGACATTTACGTCAACCCCGGCGACAACGTGACGAAAGGCCAGCCGCTGCTGCGCCTCGACCCGACGCAGCTTCAGTCGCAGCAGGAGGCGCAGGCCGCCGGCGTGCAGGCCTCGATCAGCGATGTGCAGAACGCGCGCGCGCAAGTTACTGCCGCCGAAAACAACGTCTCGCAGATGCAGCAGGGACTCGCCGTCGCGGAGGCCAGCCTCGCGCAGGCGCGGCAGGCTGTCGTCACCGCGCAGACCAATGTTGACCGCGAGCAGGTCAACCTCAACACCGCCCAACGTGAGTTGAAGCGCACCACCGAGCTTGTCGAATCCGGCGTCGCATCGCGCTTTGAATTCGACGCCGCCCGCGACCGCATCGAAACGGCGCAGGTTGCTCTGCGCACTGCGAGGGCACAATACGAAGCGCAAAAGATCGGCATCGAGGAAGCGAAGGCGCGCGTCAACCAGCAGCGCGTCGCCGTCAACGACTCGCGCATCGGCGTCAACCGCGCGCGCCAGAGCGTCGAGACGAGCGAGGCGCGCGCCGACCAGCAGCAGGCGCTTCTGCGCGGCAACTTGAGCCAGCGCTCGAAGGCCACACAGATTTCGCCTCTGACCGGCGTGATCGCCGACATTCCAGCGAAGAAGGGGCAGTTCGCGCTCGCCAACTTCTCGACCACGCCGCTGATGACCATCGCCGACATGTCTACCATCAACGTCGAAGTCAATGTTGACGAGACGGAGATTGACGAGGTTCAGGTCGAGCAACCGGTGAAAGTGAAAGTGGACGCGATGGGCGAGAAGGAAATCGAGGGCGTCGTACGGCAGAAGAACCCGCTCGCGTTCGGCAAGTCGGACACGACGGGCGGCGGCATCACGAATCGCGTCAATGTGCAGGAGGCGAAGGAGTTCAAAGTCATCGTCGAATTGCGCAACATGCCCGACGAGATGCGCAATGCCCTCAAACCCGGCATGACCGCGACCGCGACGATCACCACGAAGGTGAAGAACAACGTCATCGCCGTGCCGCTCCAGTCTATCGTCGAGAAGTCGCCGACGCCGGCAGGCTCGCCGGGCGCGGCCACTCCGATGCCGACGCCCAGCGGCCCGAAGCCGAAAGACGCTAAAGGCGTTTACGTGCTTGACGGCAACAAGACCAAGTTCGTCGAGGTGACGACGGGCATCACCGGCGAGTCGGACATCGAGATTCTAAGCGGCCTCAGCGAAAACGCGCAGGTCATCACCGGCCCGAGCCGTGTATTGCGGACGCTGAAAGACGGCACCGTCGTCAAGAAACAGGAGCGGAAACCCGGCGACGCGAGACCGGAAGGGAGCAAATAATGGCTGAGGCGACGCTATCTATTTCACCCGCCGAAACCGGACTCATCGAGCGCGGCGAATTGCTGGCGCAAGACGCCGTGCCGGCGGCGCTGATCGCGATGCGCGACATCTGGCGCACATACCAGATGGGCGATGAGGAATTGCACGCGTTGCGCGGCGTCTCGTTCGACGTGCAGCGCGGCGAGTACGTCGCCATCATCGGGCCGTCGGGTTCGGGCAAGTCAACGCTGATGAATCTCATCGGCTGTCTCGACACGCCGTCGCAGGGTCGCTACTGGATCAACGGCAGGCTCGTCTCTGACATGAACGATGACGAACTGGCGCGCATCCGCAACAAAGAAATCGGCTTCGTCTTTCAGACTTTCAATTTGCTCGCGCGCGCGACCGCCCTGCACAACGTCGAGTTACCGCTCATCTACGCCGGCATCGGCGCGGCGGCGCGGCACGACATGGCGAAGCGGTCGCTCACGTCGGTCGAGTTGGCCGACCGCATGACGCACAAGCCGAACGAATTATCGGGCGGGCAGCGCCAGCGCGTCGCCATCGCCCGCGCCCTCGTCAATCATCCGTCGCTGCTCCTCGCGGATGAGCCGACCGGGGCGCTCGACACCAAGACGAGCCACGAGATCATGAACCTCTTCGAGCGCCTCCACGCCGAAGGCAACACGATCATCGTCGTCACGCACGAGCATGATGTCGCCGCGCGCGCCCACCGCGTCATCTCAATCCGCGACGGCAAAATTGATAAAGACGAAAGAATCAAGTAAGGCAAAAGGTAAAAGTAAAAAGGCGGAAGTGAAAAAGGAGAGCCTTTTTCACTTCCGCCTTTTCATTTATCTCAAGAACCGATTCGGGCCTTGCCGCCGCCTGCTCACGGCTCAATAACGACCTTCATTCCTTTCGGCGCGGCTTCAAACAATTCCTTCATGTCGTCGTTTTCGAGCGCGACGCAGCCGAGCGTCCAATCGCTCGCCGAGCCGTGGCCGTGAATGTAGATCAATCCGCCGAGCGCGGTGTTTTGCGGTGGCCCCGTTTTGTTTTTAATGGCCTCGGATATTTTCTCGTCCTGCACCTTCGTAATCAGCCCGGCGCGTAAGCCCCGCGCGGCGTGCTCCAGATTCG
>JBPCPQ010000354.1:0-3051 GCA_050999015.1 Pyrinomonadaceae bacterium
GAGCAGCTTCGTGACGATCTCGTAGTTAATCGAGGCGGGGACGAGCCGCCCGCCAGCGACGCCTCGGTGGATGTCAATCTTCGGAAAGCCGCCATGACTGACCATCACGGCATGCACCATGTTGTCCTCGCGTTGGAACAACTCGATGTAAGGAGCGAGGTCTTGTGCCAGAAGATCATCGTGCGAGAGATTGATGACGGCCATCTCGTCGTGTGTGTCAATCTCGCCCGCGCCGATACCCGGAAAATGTTTGGCGCATCCCAAACAGCCCGCACCCTGCAAGCCGCGCAGGTAGACCATCGTGTAGCCGAGGACTTCGCCGGGCGAGCGACCGAAGGAGCGCGAGTAGAGACCGTTGGAGAGCAAATCGCGGTCGTCGGTCATGATCGAAAGCACCGGCGCGAAGTTGACGTTGAAGCCGAGAAGACGCAGGGCTTCGCCGGTAATGCGTCCGAGGGCGCGCGCGGCGGCGAGGTCGCCGTGCTGACGAATGGCGCGCGCCGCTGGCATCGGCGTCAAGATTTTGCGCAGGCGATCAACGAGGCCGCCCTCCTGATCAATACCCAAAAGCAGCGGCGTCGGTACGATGGCGCACACGCCGTCAAGGAGCGCTCGCAGTTGTTCGTGGGCGGCGACGTTGCGCCCGAAGATAATTACGCCGCCCGGCGAGATGTGCTCGACGAGCGCGCGCGTGTCGGCGTCAAGCTCAGTGCCCGGCAAGCCGATGAAAAGAAGTTGTCCGATTTGCTGTTCGAGGGGAAGGGAACGAAGACTGTCTGAAGTAATCATGTAAGAAGTGCGAAGCCGTGCTGAATTTGTTGGAGCGTACAGTGAGACGAAACGGAGCTAAGCGCGCGCCGACAGTAAATTTGCGCCGACATTATGATGATGACATTCGCCCAGCCTATTGTTCAAACGATACGCCCGCGAATGTTGAGAAGAAGTTGTCGCGCTTCTTCAGCCGGAAGGGTTTCTACATCAATGTTCCGAAGCTCGTCAAGCAGGCTTTGGTTGATGGAGTCGAAGAGAGTGGCTTGGGCGGCGAGCGCGCGGCGTCCGGCGCGGTTGGCGGCACGCTTCAGCGCGTTCGTGTCGTTCATTAACAATTCGTCCGCCGTCGGAATCACTGGTTGATTGTTCGTTGACGCGCCGGCCTCGTCAGCAAACACGTCAAGCTCGTAGTGTTCGAGCCGGGCGAGCACGTCACGCGCTCTTTCGAGCACAGAGGGGGGAAGGCCGGCGAGTCGCGCGACTTCGATGCCATAAGATTTTGACGCGCGCCCGCGCTCGATGCGATAGAGAAAGATCACTTCGCCTTCACGTTCCGCGACGCGGATTTGATAATTCTGCGCGCCGGGAAGCCGCTCGGCTAGTTCCGTCAATTCGTGATAGTGGGTGGCGAACAGCGTCTTGGCGGCGTGCTCCGGCGAGTCGTGCAAATGTTCGGCGACCGCCCACGCGATTGAAAGCCCGTCGAAGGTCGAGGTGCCACGCCCGATTTCGTCGAGCAAGACAAGCGAGCGCGGGGTCGCGTTACGAAGAATCGCCGCCGTCTCTGTCATCTCGACCATGAAGGTCGAGCGACCACGCGACAAATCGTCGGACGCCCCGACGCGCGTCCAGACGCGATCAAAAATTGGCAGCCGCGCTTTTTCAGCGGGCACGAAAGAACCGATCTGCGCGAGCACCGCGATCAATGCCATCTGACGAAGTAATGTTGACTTGCCTCCCATGTTGGGGCCGGTAATTATCAACAGGCGGTCGGTCGAGTTGTTCATGAGGAGGTCGTTCGGAACGAACGTCGTCTCGCTATGGGCTTCGATGACGGGATGACGCCCGCCGACAATCTCAATCTCGTCGCCGTCGTGCAGAGTGGGACGGTGATAACGCCGGCGCACTGCGGCCTGCGCGAGTCCGGTAATCGCGTCGAGGATTGAAAGCGCGCGGGCGGTCGCTTGCAGGCGCTTCGTCTCGACGGAGATTTTCGAGCGAAGTTCGGCGAAGAGCGTCGTCTCAATTTCTCGGATGCGATCCTCGGCTCCGAGCACGCGCGCTTCCCAGTCCTTGAGTTCCGGCGTGGTGAAGCGCTCGGCGTTAGTGAGCGTCTGGCGGCGCTCGTAATCGGCGGGGACGCGCGCGGCGTTGCCTTTAGAGACTTCGATGAAGTAGCCGAAGACGTTGTTGAAACGAACGCGCAACGTCGCGATTCCCGAACGCGCTCGCTCGCGGGCTTCGAGCGCCGCAATGGTTTGTTTGGCGTCGCGGCTGACGGAGCGCAGTTCGTCAAGCTCCGGGCAGTAGCCGGCGCGAATTACATCACCGTCCGAGATGTTGTGCGGCGGGTCATCGGAGATAGCGCGGGCGAGCGTCTCACAGACATCAGGCATCTCGTCGGCATTTTCACGCAGCACTTGAAGCAGCGATGGCTCAGAGTCCGATAACGTCTGACGAATAGGGGGCACTTGCTCAAGGGAACGCTTCAGCGCGGCGAGGTCGCGCGGCGTCGCGGTGCCCATGTTGATGCGACCGATGAGACGTTCGAGGTCGGCCACGTCGCGTAAGGATGCTTGCAAGCGGTCGCGCTTAATCTGCGAATTGTACAGGTCTTCGATGGCGGCGAGGCGCGCTTCGATTTCGCCGCGGCGCACTGAGGGACGCAGAATCCACGAGCGCAGAAGCCGCGCGCCCATGCCGGTCACGGTATGATCAATCACGCCGAGCAAAGTATGAGCGCGCCCGCCATCGTTCTGCGCGTCAACCAATTCAAGGTTGCGGACGGTGACGGCGTCGAGCACGAGATGATCGTGCGCCTCGAAGTAGGTGACGTCGGTGATGTGTGCGGTGGCATCGCGTTGCGTTTCGCGGGCGTAGCGCAGGCAGGCGCCGGCGGCGCTGACGGCTTCCGTCTTTTGATGAAGACCGTAACCTTCGAGCGAGCGCGCACCGAATTGTTCTAACAGCAGCGAGGCGCATTCAATTGGCTCCCACAAATAATCGTCGAGCGGCGTGAGGGCGACGGGGCCGCAATTGAGTGCGACCGTGTCGGGCGGC
>JBPCPQ010000019.1:0-4142 GCA_050999015.1 Pyrinomonadaceae bacterium
ACCGACGTCGAACAGGAGATCAACGGCGTGATGACCTATGACAGAAAGCCGAAGGCCGACCCGGCGGAGTTCGCGCGAATTTTCAACCAGCGATGATTGCGGCGACGCCGCACGGGGAAACGGGGAAAGGGAAATGGGGAAAGGGTGGCGGATTCATCTACGGAAATGAGCGACAGCAAGAAAAGTGCCAACGAGGGTACGATGCACAGCCGGCGCATCACGCTCGAAGACGGGCGGTATCTGATCTTCTACACGTTCGACGACTCGCAAACGCCGCCGCCTTCGGACGCAAAGACCTCATCTCAACAATTCGCTGCCGTCCCAATCGCGGAGGAGGAGCGCAGTGTCTGAGCTTCGCTGGAATCCGCTGTTGGGCGAGTGGGTTGCGACGGCGACGCACCGACAGCAGCGCACGTTTCTGCCGCCGGCGGATTTCTGCCCGCTCTGTCCGACGAATCCCGGCGGCTTTCCGACGGAAGTGCCCGAAAGCAGTTACGACATCGCCGTTTTTGAAAACCGCTTTCCTTCGTTGCGTCCCGACCCGAAAGAGCCGGCAATTGAAGGCACCGAGCTATATCCGGTGAGGCCGTCGGCGGGCGTGTGCGAGGTGGTGCTTTATTCGCCGCGTCACACTTCGACGCTCGCCGCCGAGCCGGTCGAGCAAATCTACAAGTTAGTTCAAGTGTGGACGGATCGCTTTCGTGAGTTGTCGGCACTCGAGTTCGTCCAGTACGTTTTTATCTTCGAGAACAAAGGCGAGGCCATCGGCGTCACGCTGCACCACCCGCACGGGCAGATTTACGCTTACCCGTTCACACCGCCCGTCGTCGCCCGCCAACTCGAACAATCACGCGCGCACTACGAAAAAAACAATCGCTACCTTTTGTCGGACATCATCGCCGAAGAACGCCGCGATAATCGCCGCATCATCACCGAAAACGAGTCGTTCGTCGCCTACATTCCATTCTTCGCGCGCTGGCCGTATGAGTTGCACATCGCGCCGCTGCGTCACGTCGGCGCGCTCACGGATTTACGGCAGGAGGAAGCGAAAGACTTGGCTTCGATCCTCAAGGCGGTGCTGGTCGCATTCGACCGTCTGTTCAATCTTTCGTTTCCGTACATGATGGTTTTGTACCAGCGGCCCTGCGACGGAAAGGATTACGACTATTACGGTTTTCATATTGAGTTCTTCCCGCCGCTCAGGACGGCGAACCGTCTGAAGTATCTCGCCGGCAGCGAGACCGGCGCGGGGATGTTCATCAACGACACACTGGCCGAAGAAAAAGCCGCCGAACTGCGCGCGCTCGTCAAGCCGGTCGAATGGAACATGAAGGATTAAAGTAAGTTGATTAACCGGGATGCGCTCAGACGTTCTTTTCGTGAACGCTATGGAAGTGAGCCGCGCTTGTTTCGCGCGCCGGGACGGGTGAACCTAATCGGCGAGCACACCGACTATAACGACGGCTTCGTGCTGCCGATGGCGATTGACCGTGAAACTGTTGTGGCCGGGTCGTCGCGCGCTGACCGCAAGGTGCGCGTCTACTCTCTGAATCTCGACGAGGCGTTGGAGTTTGATCTCGACCAGCCCGGCGAAAAGCGGCGCGGAATCTGGCTCGATTACATTGAAGGCGTCGCGCGCGTTCTCGAATGTCGCGGCGTAATGTTGCGGGGAGCCGACCTCGCCGTTTCTTCTGATGTGCCGCTCGGTGCAGGGCTGTCGTCTTCGGCGGCGCTCGAAGTCTCGGCAGGATTGGCGCTCGTTTCACTCGCGGGCGGAGAAGTGGACGGAGTCGCACTCGCACTGGTCGGGCAGCAGGCCGAACACGTTTACGTCGGGACGATGTGCGGAATCATGGATCAATTCGTTGCCGCGCTCGGACGTGAAGGACACGCACTGTTGATTGACTGCCGCACGCTCGAAGCGACGCCGGTGCCGCTCGACACGTCCCGTGTGGCCGTCGTTATCTGCGACACCAACGTGAAGCACGAACTTTCGTCTTCGGAGTACAACGTGCGCCGCGCCGAATGTGAGCGCGGCGTCAAATTGCTACAGGTGCCGCTTCCCGAAATTCGTGCGCTACGCGACGTCAGCGTGGAAGAGTTTTCTCGCCACGAGGCGCTGCTACCGGAGCCGATCAAACGACGCTGCCGCCACGTCGTGACGGAAAACGAGCGCACGCTCGCCGCCGCGCGCGCGCTCAATGACGGCGACCTCGATGGAATGGGTCGCCTGATGTACGCCTCGCACCGTAGCTTGCGCGACGATTACGAAGTCAGTTGCCGGGAACTCGATGTGCTGGTGGAGATCGCCGCAGACCTCGGAGCAATCGGCGCGCGAATGACTGGCGGCGGCTTCGGCGGCTCGATTGTCAACCTCGTCCGCCGCGACGCGCTCGCTAAGTTCCAAAGCACCGTCGCGCGCGAGTATAAGCGGGCGACAAATCGAAGTCCGACCATCTACATCTCCGAAGCGGGAGCGGGAGCAAAAGAAGTGATGAGTACTGAGTGATGAGTAAAAGCCTGCATTCACTCAGTACTCAGTACTCAGTACTCAACACTATGAGAATTAAAGATGTGGCGCGCGAGGCGGGTGTTTCGACGGCAACCGTTTCGCATGTTATCAACAAGACGAGGTTTGTCAGCGATGAGACGCGCGAGCGGGTGACGCGCGCCATCGAGAGGTGCAACTTTTACCCGAACGCGCACGCGCGCAGTCTCGCTTCGGGCCGCAGTAACATCCTCGGCCTGCTGATCTCGGACATCTCGAATCCGTTCTTCCCCGAACTCGTAAAGAGCATTGAGACCGCCGCCTTCGAGGGCGGCTACGACGTGGTGCTCTCGAATACGAACTACGATGCCGACCGCACGTCGAACTACGTGCGGCGCATCATCGAGCGCAAGGTGGCGGGCGTCGCGCTGATGACCTCGGAGTTGAATCTCACACTGATTGACGAATTGGCACGCCGCCACGTCTCGGTCGTCTTTCTCGATCTCGGCAAGCCGGGCGTGCGGATGAGTAATTTGGCAGTCAACTACGGAGCGGGAATCGCGGAGGCGATGCAGCACCTCAGCGCGCTCGGCCACCGGCGAATCGCGTACATCGGCGGCCCCGAACATTTGCGCTCGGCGGCGAAGCGGCGCGAGGCCTTTCTCGATTTCGTGTCGAAGCATCTCGATGATGCGCCGCGCCCGACGGTGTACGTCGGGGATTTCAAACTCGACGGCGGTAAGCGGGCGGCGCGCGAGATGATTGCGGCGGGAGAAATGCCGACCGCAATTGTCGCCGCGAATGACTTGATGGCGCTTGGCGCGATGCGCGAGTTGCGCGCCGCCGGCTTTCGCGTGCCGCACGATGTTTCGATCATCGGGTTCGACGACATCGCGTTCGCCGCGCTCGCCGAGCCGCCGCTCACGACGGTGTGTCTCCCGCGCGACGAGTTGGGACGCCGCGCCGTCGAGGCGCTCTTGGCGACGATTGAACATCCTGAGCAGGAAGGCGTCGAGATTCATCTTCCGACATACCTCGTCGTGCGCGGCTCGACGGCGCAGGCGCGCACGTCTCCAGCGAATAAGTCTCCGCGCGGTAAACACAAAACGAGCGTTAAGAAAGTAGGGCGACAATCCCTGCCGGTGAAGCGGCGCGTGCCAGAAGGGCAGAAGCCCGACCGTGAGGAAGGGCGTCATTGACGCGCGACGTGATACGCCCGCGCTGACGCTTAGGCTTCCGCCCTTGGCGGTGAGAAGACTTAACCGCAGAGGACGCGGAGAAGATGCGGAGAACGCAGAGAGGTAGCTTTCAGGAAAAGGTTCGGCCATGATTGAACACAGATGAACATCAACCGACAGGGAAACGAAACAGGACATGGTGCGCGGCCAGCAACATTGGTCGGCGGAGATGTTTTTCCTTCGTGCTCATTTGTGTCTCTTCGAGGCAAAGTTTTTCTTTGCGCCGTCGCGCTTTTACTCGTAGCACTGACACTCGATGCGATAGCGCAGCAACGCGCCGCTTACACCAACCCGGTGATCGCGGGCGATTACCCCGACCCGTCAGTGATTCGCGTCGGCGGTGACTACTGGGCGACGGTGACTTCGGGCGACTGGGCACCGCATTTCCCAATTCTTCATTCGCGTGACCTCGTTAA
>JBPCPQ010000099.1:0-5209 GCA_050999015.1 Pyrinomonadaceae bacterium
GCTCGGCCCGCGTACCAGAAAGTGCGGCTCGGCGGTGACGATCAGGGCGAAGGTTTGCAGCGGCGTCGTGACATCCACTTTCGAGTTGACGATAAAGCTGCCGCTCCGCTTAATCTCACCGAGATTATCCGCGCGGCCTTCGGGCGAGATCGCCCACAGAACATAGGTTGTATAGACCGCCCCGATTTCAAAGGCGCGTGGAAGGTTTTTGATTTCCAGTTCGACGCGCGTGCCGCGCCGTCCTGTCCGCTTCACTTTGGCCTCGCCGCTCAGACGCGGCAGACGAGTTGTCCCCTGAAACCTAACAGTCACCGATTGGTCGAGCGGGTAAGTGACGGCAATTGCCTGACGCCGCGCGTCCGACTGTGCCCTGACAGGTGAGCCTTCAGCGAGAATGATCGCTACCGCACAAGCGAGAACGAAGAGCCGGCTTTGCGAGTGATAACGCAGAATTTTCATACGGCTTTAGCTCCTGAAGTTTTCTTGAATTAACTTGCGCATGCCTTCAGACGGCGACGCACCCGAATCAACGTAGCGTTGTATTGATGCGCTGACGCGGCAGGCTGTTGCCGCCCGAAATTATGGATTAGCCCCCGGTTAAACCTGTCGCTGCGCCGCGCGGTAGCGCGCGACCAGCTCAACTACGGCGACGGCAATCGCGCAGAGGAGCAAGATGTGGATGAATCCGCCTTTGCCGAGGACGACTCTAGCGAAGAACCAAATCGCAAATAAGCTCAGCGGAAGAACCCAGACCATCTCAATCACACTTCTTCAATTTGGCAGCGGCGTAAATAGGTAGGGGCGAAGCCGGATCATCAGAAAACACTTTTATGGCTCTAAAAAGCCCTCGTGACGCGCGGGCTTTTGTCCTTATAACCACTGAGCTAAGGAGATTCGTTCAGCTTGTAGCCGACGCCGCGCACCGTCAGCACGTAGCGAGGGTTCTGCGGATCGTCTTCGATTTTCCTTCGGAGACGATTGATGTGCGGATCAACATTGCGCTGATAACCTTCATACTCTGTGCTCCACACCTCGTCGAGCAGATCGTTGCGTGACCACGCGCGCCCCGGCTCGCTCGCCAGCCGCTCCAGAATATGGAACTCGAGCGGCGTCAATTCAACGCGCCCCCCGCGCAACGTGACTTCGTGCCGACGCTTATCAACGACGAGGTCGCCGACCGCAAAGCGCTCTCCGTCCGTCACCGTCTGAGCGTCGGCGGGCTGGGCGAAACGCTCGGCGCGGCGCAGCAACGCCTCGACGCGCACCTCCAACTCGCGCGGGCTGAAAGGCTTGGCGAGATAGTCGTCGGCGCCCGCGTGGAAGCCCGCCACCTTATCGTCAATTTCGTCATGCGCCGTCAGAAACATCGCAGGGATGTTAATGCCTTTGTCGCGCACCTGCCGGAGTAATTCCAAACCGGTCATGCCGGGCATCGTCACGTCGAAGATGAAGCAATCGAAATCACCTGACAGCGCCGGCTTTAGGGCCTCGGCTCCACTTTCTTTCTCCAACACGTCATAGCCGAGGCGACGAAAGTACTCCGCCAGCAGAAGACGCATGCTCGCGTCGTCGTCTACGATTAACAGTCTTTGACTCACTTTAGTTATAGTCTTCGAGCCTTTCAGGTTTATTTCCGCCGCACGGTTAGACAGATTGAAGGCCGGGATTATATCCCAACCGGCGACACGTTACCGCACGCCAGAATGCAGTTTTGGTGTTTGACCGCTTCTTGACGCCGCATCACGGCCATACGTATAGTCTTTTTTCACCGGCGGGTGGCTGAAACATTCCTTCCTTCTCGACTCTGGTGGTTCCGAACAGATGATCTTATTGCAGCTATAATGCACGACTTTCGCCGATTAATCGAATACCTCAAACCTCACCGGGGAAAATTCACGCTTGCGACCATCGCGATGATCGCCGTCGGCCTTCTCGAAACTTCCATCGGCGCGCTCATCGTCCCAATCTTCGATCAGGCTCTCGCAAGCGGCGACGGCTCGGCGGCGCGCACTCCGACGCTCTTCGGACTCGAACGCTTCATCCCCGCTTCGGGACTCAGCGCGTGGCGCAACATCGCTATTTTTTTGATTCTCTTCAGCATCGTCAAGGGCTTCGCCGAGTATTTCTCAACCTATCTGATGGCGCGCATCGGGCAGGAGTCCGTCCTCCGCCTGCGCGAAGACATGTACGCTCACCTGCATGCCCAGTCCGCCGATTTCTTCGAGCACCATCGCTCAAACTATCTTGTCTCACGGCTGGTCGCGTCAGCCACCGCGATTGAAACGGCGGTGTCGCACACGCTGCGCGACATGCTGCGCGAGAGCTTTACGCTCATCGCTTTTCTCAGCGCGTCGTTCTACTACTCTTGGCGTCTGACGCTCGGCTCGCTCGTCATCGCCCCCGTCGTCGGGGTGCTCACGGCGCGCTTCGGTCGCGCGCTGCGCAATCTTTCGCGCGAGTCCTTCGAGGGCAGCCAGCGCCTCGTTGATACCGCGCAGGAAGCGCTCGCCAACCAGAACATCGTTAAAGCCTACCGCGCGGAAGCGCGCGAACGCCGACGTTTCCGTGAAGTCGCGCAACAGATTATGCGCGCCAATCTGCGCACCGCGAAGATTAACGGATTCGCGCCGCCGACCATCGAGATGATCGGCATCTTCGCCGTCGTCGTCCTGCTCTACTTTGGGCAGCGCGAGATTCTTCTCGGCCACATGGCGAGCGCGCACTTTATCGCGTTTTTGTTTTTCCTTTTTCGCAGCTACGACCCAATGCGCAAGCTTTCGCGCCTCCACAACGGCATGGAGCAGGCGCTCGCCGCCGCGCGCCACGTCTGGGAAGTGATGGACGAGCACGCCGAGATTAAGGAAAAGGTTGGGGCCGTCGCGCTTCCGGCGCTCGGCGCGAGTATAGAGTTGCGGCACGTGTCGTTCAGTTACGCGAACGACACGCGGTCAGTGCTGCGCGACGTTTCGCTGCGCATCCCGGCGGGGCAGATGATCGCGCTCGTCGGAGAGTCCGGCGGCGGCAAGTCAACTCTGACGAAATTGATCCCACGTTTTCACGATCCCTCGGAAGGCTCGGTCATGTGGGACGGAATTGATCTGCGCGACGCCCGCCTCGCCTCCTTGCGTCAGCACATCGCGCTCGTCACTCAGGAAACAATTCTCTTCAACGACACGGTGCGTTATAACATTTCGTATAGCCGCCCCGACGCGAGTGAAGCCGAGGTTGAGCATGCCGCGCGGGTCGCCTTCGCCCATGACTTCATTATGGAGTTGCCCGCAGGGTACGAGACGATTGTCGGCGAACGCGGCATCTTTCTTTCAGGCGGGCAGCGTCAGCGAATCGCCATCGCCCGCGCAGTGCTCGCCGACGCTTCGGTGCTGGTGCTCGACGAGGCCACTTCAGCGCTCGACGCCGAGTCGGAAAAACTTGTGCAACAAGCCCTCGCAAGTCTCACGCGCGGGCGCACAACGGTTGTCATCGCGCACCGACTCTCGACCGTGCGCCGCGCCGACATGATCGTTGTGATCGAACGCGGACGCATCGTCGAGACCGGGAAACACGCCGAGTTGCTCGCCGCGAGCGGAACCTATCGCCGTTTATACGAACTTCAGTTCGCCGATGAAGAGGAGTCCAGTAATCAGTTTTCAGTTTTGAGTTTTCAGCACGAAGACTGATTCTCCCCTGAAAACTGAAAACTCAAAACTGAAAACCATTTATGAAATCAATGACCGGATTCGGACGCGGGTCGGCGACAATCGAAGGCTTCAATGTCTCGGTTGATCTGAAGACTGTTAACAACAGGTTTCTCGACGTTCACCTCCGCGCGAGCGCCGACCTTTCCGTCGCCGAGGCGCTCATCAGGCGGCGTATCGGCGAGCGCCTTTCGCGCGGCAGAGTTGACGCGCAAATCAACATTGAGCGCACCGGCGCGGTGCTCTACGAACTTAACCGGCCTCTCATCTCCGGTTACATTACCGCCATCCGCGAGATGCAAAAGGAGTTTTCGCTGACCGGCGAACCTGATGTCAACGTGATGGCGCGACTCCCCGGCGCGATGCAAACGGCGCGCGACAGTCTCAGCGACGACATGCTCAATTGCGTCGAGAGCGCGCTCACCGGCGCGATTGACGAACTGGAAGAAATGCGTCTGCGCGAGGGGGCGGCGCTGGCGGCTGAGATGCGCGCGCGGCTCGACGAGATCGAGCGCCACGTCCCGCTCATCGAAGCGGTGGCGGGCGGGCAGGTGGACGCTTACCGCGCGCGTCTGCACAGACGCATCAGCGAATTGCTGGCCCGCGACGGCCTCGAAGTCATCGAGTTGGATCAGGGTCGCCTCTCTCAAGAGGTCGCTTACCTCGCCGACCGCAGCGACATCACCGAAGAGATTACGCGCCTGCGCAGCCATCTGACGCAGTTCCGCGACAGCGTCGAAGCCGAGGGCGAGATCGGCAAGCGCCTCGACTTTCTTCTTCAGGAACTTAATCGCGAAGCGAATACGATCCTGTCGAAATCCACTGACGCGGCGATCAAAGAATCCGCGCTGGCGATTAAGGCCGCCGTCGAAAAACTCCGCGAACAGGTTCAGAATGTTGAATGAGTCTACAAGAAATAAGTAAAGTGCCCACTCATACGAAGAATGGCATTCTCTTCGTCATTTGTTCGCCTTCGGGCGGCGGCAAAGGCACACTGATTCGTCGCGTTCTAAGTTCAGTTCCGCATCTCGGCTATTCCGTCTCGTGGACGACTCGCCCGCCGCGCCCCGGCGAGGTACACGGTACGCATTATCATTTCACTACGATTGAAGAGTTTGAACGCCTCCGCGCCGAAGGCGAGTTTCTGGAATGGGCCGTCGTCCACGGCAATCTTTACGGCACGGCGCTGAGCACTGTCGCCTTCGAGACGGAGTCGGGCCGCGACGTGGTGCTGGAGATTGATGTGCAGGGTGCGGAGACGGTGCGGCGGAAGGTCAACCACTCGGTCGGCGTTTTCATCCTGCCACCGTCGTTCGAGGAATTGCGCGAGCGGCTTTCAGCACGAAAAACCGACCCACCGGGGACGATTGCCCGCCGGCTAGAAAACGCGCGCGGCGAGGTCGAGCGTTACAGTGAGTTTGATTACGTCGTGCTCAATGATGAGGTTGAGCGGGCGGGCGCACAACTCGCCGCTATCGTGCTGGCCGAACGAGCGCGGCGCGAACGGCAGGAGG
>JBPCPQ010000481.1:0-1847 GCA_050999015.1 Pyrinomonadaceae bacterium
GGGCGCGGACGCTCGCGGCTCCGCGCTGGAGTCGAGTCCGGGTCAATCACCTCGGAAAAGAACACCCCCGGCGGGTGATGATCTCAAAGCTGCTGCGGGGGATAGCTCTAAAAGGGTTGCGAAGAGTTCAACTGTCAGACCGGTTGAAACTGAAGCTTCAACCACCCCGCCAAGTGCTTCAACTGAGCCGGCGCGTCCAAAGGCGAGGGGAGAGGATGAAAAAACCAATGTCGAGGCGCTACCGGACGGGCTATACCTGAGCCTGCTCGACGATCAAGGTGAATTTCGGGCCGGGGAACTTGTGACGATTAGAGTACGCACTTCGCAAAGCAAAGATGGCCGCGTGCCCGCGGCTGGGGCGAGTGTTACTGTGAAAGTACTCGGCACGACATTTCGTCCGGTGATTCTTCCCGCCACCACAGACAAAGAAGGTGTCGCGGTCGTGCGCGCGACGCTGCCGCGCTTCACTTCCGGCCGGGCCGCGATTCTCATTCGCGCCGTCGCCGACGGCAACGAAGCCGAGCTTCGCCGCATCATTCAGCAGGCGTAGAACGTGCCGGAGACACACTTGGAGAATTGTGCATAAACTGCTGCTCGAAATTAATGGAGAAGCGCGCGAAGTGCCCGAACGCACCAATCTCCACGAGTTGCTCAATCATTTGTCGCTCGCGCCCGAACGTCTGGCCGTAGAATTGAACGGTAAGGTCATCCGACGTCCAGACTGGTCGGACACTTTATTAAATGATGGAGACCGAGTCGAAATTGTTCACTTCGTCGGCGGCGGAAGAGAGTAAGAAATTCATAAGTTTCGAGAGTGGCGCTAGTTTTCGATTCTACGAAGTCTTTTCAGTTACACAAATGTCTACAATTATTTCAGGGGATGCTGAAACCTTTCGTATCGGTGAACGCACGTTCAAATCGAGGCTCATCATCGGCACGGGAAAATACCGCTCGTTCGCGGAAATGAAAACTGCGCACCGCGCATCCGGGGCGGAGATGGTGACGGTCGCGGTGCGTCGCGTGCCGCTCGACCGGAGTAGCGAGTCGTTTCTCGACCACCTCGATCCCGCACTGGTAATTCTTCCGAACACCGCCGGTTGTTACACCGCCGAAGAGGCTGTCAGGACGGCGCGACTCGCCCGCGAGGCTCTCGGAACGGAGTTAATCAAGCTCGAAGTGATTGGCGATCAAACGACACTTTTCCCTGACAATGAGCAGACGCTTGAAGCGGCGCGCGAACTCGTGCGCGAAGGCTTTACCGTGCTGCCGTATTTCACGGATGACCTGATTATGGCGAAGAAGCTTCTGGACGCCGGCTGCCCCGCCGTGATGCCGCTGGCCGCGCCCATCGGCTCAGGCTTGGGAATACAGAACCCGACGAACTTGCGCATCATGCGTGAGCAACTGCCGGACGCGACAATCATTGTTGATGCGGGAGTCGGGACGGCGAGCGACGCCGCCATCGCAATGGAATTGGGGGCGGACGCGGTACTGATGAACACCGCGATTGCGGAAGCGCGAAATCCAGAGATGATGGCGGCGGCAATGCGCCATGCGATTGAAGCCGGTCGCCTTGCCTACCGAGCCGGGCGCATGCCCAAGCGCCTCTATGCCAGCGCCTCGAGCCCATTCACCGGCGTGATCAATCAGTAAGGGGAAAGGTTAAAGGGCAAGACGGGTGTCGCGTCTCCGCCGAAACATCCTTCCCTTTCCCCTTAAAAATATTATGGGAGCGTTGGATTCATTCCCTTCGGCGTGACGCTTGCGGTAATCCCGTTGCGCCGGAAATCGTTAGCATTGCTGTTGGTGTCTGTTCCGTTGGGAGTGCGCAGCAGATCATTCGTCGT
>JBPCPQ010000228.1:0-3542 GCA_050999015.1 Pyrinomonadaceae bacterium
TGTGCATGTTCTCGATGATCTGCCGCCAGCCGACGCCGGTGTTGTAGGCGCAGAAGGAAATCTCGCCCTCCTGCGTGCCATAAGGAATGACGCACATCTCGGTGCGGCGGAAGTCGTAGTTGAACAAATCCTGAAACCACATGCCTTCGACGCATAGCACACGCCACACGTCCGCCGCGTCGTCGGAAGAAGCTTGCGTCTTCATGCGGTCGTTGCGGTCTGAGTTTGAATTCGTCGAGGACGGCTTAAACAAGTTGAGGATTTGCGAGATCGGAAAGCCTTCTGGCGCGCGCGCGGCGTCGAAGTTGCGCATAATCGCCATGCCGAGTTGCGCGTAGGAAAGCTTGCGCCCGCGTGCGGTGTCGGTGATGACGCCGACATCCTTCATGAATTGCTCGTAGTTGAAGAACTCGAAGAGCGGCGTCCACGCGCCGGTCTTTCGGTTGACGACCATCAAGGTGAAGATGCCGCAGTTCGGGTGACAGTTACACGACGACCAGCCCCACGGCGCGTCCGCGCCCTGTAACATGTCCATCACGGAAGTGAACGCCGAGTAGGACGAAAGCGGGAACCAATCGCGGAGCGCTTTGAGGTTTCCGTCGAGTTGATTCTCCAAATCACCGGCCATACCGGCGAGCGTGTAGCGCTGCTGCTCGCGAATGTGGTCGGGCACGTCTTCGTCGCGCCCGGTGAACGAAACCGGCTGGAAGGCGATGGTCTGAACCTTGTCGATGTTCTTCGCGGCAAACTCGACGATCTGTCCGATGGCGTCGTTGTTGACCGTGTTGACGATGGTCGTGACGAGCGTCACCTTGATGCCGACCGCAGCGAGATTCTCAATCGCGCGCAACTTCACGTCGAAAAGATTCCCGACGCCGCGATGTTTGTTCTTTTCTTCCGAGACACCATCAAACTGTAAATAGACGCCGTGCTGCCCGGCCTCTTTCGCCTGCCTGCAAAATTCGATGTCCTCAGCGAAGCGGATGCCGTTCGTCGCGGCGAGGATACGGTAGAAGCCGATCTTCTTCGCGTAGGCCACCGCTTCGAGGTAGTAGGGCGACAGAGTAGGTTCGCCGCCGGAGAAAAGAATGATGATCTGGCGGCGCGGCTTGAAGGAGACGGCGTTATCGAGAATCGCCTTCGTGTCTTCAAAAGTCGGCTCATGGACGTAGCCGACTTGGTTGGCGTCCATGAAACACGGGTTGCACATCATGTTGCAGCGGTTCGTCAGGTCAACCGTCAACACGGCCCCGCGCCCGAATTTGATGTTGGAAGTTCCGTGTTTATGCACGTGCGCGTCTTCGGCGGCGCGGAAGTCGCGCCCGTAGAAAAGCTTTTCGATGCGGTCGAGGAAACGCGCGTCGGTCGCCATCAGGTCTTTGAACTCGCCATGCTTCGCGCACGTCTTCTTCATGAAAACCTGATTGTCCTCTTCAACGATCTGCGCCTTGATCTCGCCGGGGTGGGAGTGCATTAACGTCTCAAGCGGCGTCTCGCCGGAGATGACCGCCTCACGCACTTCCTTGACGCAACGCGGACACAAACTGTCCGTTTCGCGTGGAAAGCCGAGCGGCGGTGCGGTGCGCTCGTAAGATTTAAGGAGCGGTTCCGCCGCCCACTTCGGGCGAATCGCCTCGCCTTCCGGCAGGCGCTGATTAAGCGACTGAAACGCTTTCCACGCCACGTCCGAAATGTTCGAGAGCAGCTTGGAGCTTTTCACTCCGCTGAATTTCTCTTTGTCTGATTCGCCTCGGCGAAATTGGTCACTAAACAAAATTCGTTCTCCTTGGAAAATAGCTGTCAGCTTTTGGCAATCAGCCTCTCCATTCTTCTCGGACATCGCAGAGCGACGTCAATGATTCCTTGAAGTTGTCGTTTCGGCGCGTGCGGCTTCAACGTGCCGGAATATATGAATGCTTTCAGGTTCTGCGGCCTTGCCCATTTAGTAATAGTAGAGCGGGTTACAGCGCGACATAATAACGGCATCCATTGTTTATGGCAAGCTAAAGTTATGACAAGTGACAGGTTACGAGCGGCGGGCGGAGTCTTCCGGCGACGCGAACGACGGCTGTTCACGTAGAATGCTCTGATGTAACATCGCGCCGAAGGATTGTTATGGACATTCATCCAACCGCCATCGTCAGTCCGCGCGTGCGCGGATTGAACTTCAGGGGGACTTCGCCGCGCCGGATTCACGGCGGAAGCGCGACGCCCGTTGAAGCGAGCATATCAAAATTTGTTCCACGCCCGAACGCTGCTCACAGACGCGCTCCGCGAGATGGAACAAATTGACGACGAACACGTGCGACATCCGGTGAACTTCATCCGCCATGTGCGGCGCGGCTTCACGCGCGCGGAGAAGCAACGAAGCGGGATGTGAAGTTGAAGAAGCGCGGGCGTTTTAGAAAAATCTCACGAGCCTAATTTTATGGTCGAACAAACTGAAGGGAAGACTGTCAGTGAACTGGCTGCGCTCGTTGGCGGGCGTGTGGCGGGCGATAAGAGTATTCAGGTCACAAGAGTCGCAAGCCTTGCGGAAGCGGATACGGACGCAATCGCTTTTGTCGAAGGGATGAAGTTGTTAGAAGAGGCACGCACGAGCGGCGCGGGGTGTTTGATTGTTCCCGAAGGCGGGCGCGTCGAAGGTAAGTGCGTGATCGAAACGGCGCGTCCGAAACTCGCCTTCGCGTTAATCGCTGAGGTGCTGCACCCCCCGAAACGACGCGAGCCTTCAATTCATCAGACGGCATACGTCGCCGCGAGCGCTCGATTAGACGAGGACGTGTTTGTCGGCGTGCATGCGCAGATCGGGGAGCGCGCGCAGGTCGGCGCGGGAACACAGATTTATGCCGGGGCAATTATCGGCGACGCGGTGCGTTTAGGCCGCGGGTGTGTGATTCATCCGAACGTCGTGCTCTACGACGGCGTGACACTTGGCAACCGCGTGATTCTTCATGCTGGCGTTTGTATCGGCGCGGATGGCTTCGGATACGTCCGGGGCGACGACGGCTATCACAAGTTTCCGCAGGTGGGCACAGTCGTAATCGAAGATGATGTCGAGATCGGCGCGGGCAGTTGCGTTGACCGGGGTGCTTTGGGCGAGACGCGCATTGGGCGTGGGACGAAGATTGATAACCTCGTGCAAATCGCGCACAACGTCCGAATAGGGGCGCACGTCATCATCGCTTCTCAAACCGGAATCTCAGGGAGCACCGTGATTGAAGACGACGCGGTGATCGGCGGGCAAGTCGGCTTCGGCGACCACGCGCGCGTCGAGCGCGGCGCGGTAATCGGCTCGAAGGCCGGCGTCCTACCGGGAAAAATCGTGCGCGCCGGCACCGTCATGTGGGGTGTCCCCGTCAGGCCGCTCGACGAATACAAACGACTCAATGCCCACTTCGGCCGCCTGCCGCAAATGCGCGCCGAGATTGACGAACTGCGTCGGCAGATGAAAGAGCTTCGAGTAAAGATGAAGGCTGAGGAGTGAACGAACGGAGCACTATTGGGTAACTTGGCGATAGAGCCTCGCCTTAGAAAGTGAT
>JBPCPQ010000060.1:0-6196 GCA_050999015.1 Pyrinomonadaceae bacterium
ACATTCGCGGCTCGCTGGACGCGGCGGATGCGCGTAGCGTCGCCGGGTGGGCGGTTGATGAAAGGGAACCGCAGCGGCGCGTCGTCGTCCAGCTATATATCAATGACCGTTTCATGGCGAGTCGTGAGGCGGACGCGTTTCGCCCCGATGTACTCGCCGCCGGGCGGGCCGCCGACGAGAAACACGGTTTCGTTTTCGACACGCCCACTCTTCCGCCGGGCGAATATGAAGCGCGCGTCTACGCGCTACACGAAAGCGGCGGAGATGTACGCCGCGCGTTGCAGATCATCGGGCGGCCACTAAAATTCCAGATCATTCATGAAGCGCGTTGAAAAGCACAAGCATTCGGACGGAGGGAAAATTTTGGACGGCATTCTGCGCGACGAAGCCAACCGCTTTATCAAAAATCAAGACCACACTCTCGCGGCTTGGGAGATTATTTCCGTCGTCTCCTCGGTTTTGATCGCCGAGTGGGTGATCTTCTCCATCGGCGGCGGGAGTAATTTATTGATCGCCTTTCCTGTCGGGCTTGCCTTTCTCTTCATTGTGCTGTCGCACCGCGCGAGAGGCGAAACACCGCGCGACCTCGGTTGGCGTTTCGATAATTTTCTACACGCCGCGCGTTTGTTATTCCCGCTGATGCTGGTCGCAACGATTCTGTGCGTGAGTTTCGGATGGTGGAGCGGAAACCTGAATTTCCTGAGATGGCGCGGCGGCCAATCCATTTTGGGAATGCCCGTTCTGGGAATCGTGTGGGGGCTTCTTCAGCAGTCCGTCTTGCAAGGGTTCATTAACCGCCGCGCGCAAATAATTTGGGGGCGCGGAACAATCAGCGTTCTCGTCGTCGCCCTCGTTTTCGGGGCGCTCCACCTGCCGAACCCCGCGCTCACCGTGGCGACCTTCGCCGGCGGCATCCTGTGGGCGGCTGTCTACCAGCATGCGCCTAATCTACTTGCGCTCGGACTCTCACACGGGCTGATGACTTGGATATTGATCTCGTCGCTCCCGCCTTCATCGCTTCACGGCTTACGGGTTGGCTTCAAATACTTCGGGTGAAGTCAAAAGCACAACATTTCTGACGTTTCGTTTAACCACTTATCCCACACATTAACAGTGAGTTGAACGTCGTGCCCGTCACTGCTGTACGTGTTCAACGTGGCTTTGTTATACTCCCGTCGTGCCATGCAAGAGAGCAGGTCGGGCGGTCGCTGCTGCGTCTGTGAAGACGTGGCAGAGGAAAGTCCGAACACCGTAGGGCAGCGAGCCCGCTAACGGCGGGGCGTCTGATGGACGGAGAACTGTCTCGACAGTTTTTCTGACTTCAGGCGACGACAAGTGCAACAGAAAACAAACCAGCCGCCCGCGCCCTGAGCGTGAAGCGGTGATGGGTGAAATGGTGCGGCCCCGTTGGGGGCTTAAAGTAAGAGCGCACCGGCGCGTGTGGCAACACACGCGGCCAGGCAAACTCCTCGCGGTGCAAGACCAAATAGGGAGGCGTCACACAGGGCTGCCCGCCCGAAGCGAGTCGCAAGACGCGCCACGACCTCCGGGTAGGTCGCTCGATCCAATTGGCAACAATTGGGCTAGATGAATGATCGCCACTTCGGCCCACACGGGCGGAAGCACAGAATTCGGCTTACAGACCTGCTCTCAATTTGCATGGCATGTTTTTAGCGGCGAAGTCGCGCCTCGTTCCTTCGGTTTCAAATTCATAAATGTTCATTGCACTTTAAGGAGAAGCACACACACATGGCGAATCGGAAAGGAGTCTTTATCGGAGCATACGTCCCGAACGATCTCAAGGAGAAACTGCGTCGCCGCGCCGCCAACGAGCATCGCACGCTCTCGCAGGAGATTACGCGCATCCTCGAAGAAGCGGTGAACGGTCGCCGCCTGCCGCCCGGCGCGATTGACCGCCGCTCCCCAAACTCACCGTCACGCCGCCGGACGTCTGACCCGCTGCCGCGCCGCCGGCGCGAAGACCTTCCGCAGGGCAGTGAATCGGCTTCTGAAGTAAAAGAATGACCGGGCGTCTTGGTATAAGTTGAAGAGCCTTCACGCCTGCCTCTTCTTAAACTACGTGTTTTCATTCGGATGAATGTGCGCCGCTAAGATTTTGCCGACGAGCGTATCGCCGGGGCGATGAAATTGTTCCTCGCCGCGCTGACCTATAATTCGCGTACCGCGTTGTCCTGCTGCATCCGGCCGCTTGTGACGTTCGGATTATTAATCAAGGGTAATGAACTAACTTGTGAGCGCGCGCAACATAGTTTATCTGTTCGTCGGGGCGGTGGCCGGATTCTTTATCGGGTTCGCTCTTGCCAACAATGTGAGCCACAGCGGGGCGAACCTAGCGCGCGCCGGGCAAACACGTCCGCAAAACTCAAATGACAAAAACAGTAGCAGTAATGTCGAGAGCAACGCCGCGTCATCGTCTTTGAATGACGAAGAGTTGCGCGCGGCGATTGCGAAAGGCGATGCGAACCCGAAAGACGTGAGCCTCCAACGCAACCTCGGGCGCGGCCTGTACCTTTACGCGATGAATACCGGACAGACTCGCGTCCTTCCCGACGCCGTGCGAATGCTGAAGCGGGCTTACGACGCCGACCCGCAGAATTACGAAACGACGGTGTTGATGGGGCAGGCGCTCTTCGACGCCGGGCAAAGCGGTAACTTCGCAATGGTCAGCCAGTCGCGCCGGTACTTTTTGCAGGCGCTTGAGAGGAAGCCCGACGACGTGAACGTCCGCACCGAGTTGGGACTAACATATTATTTCGATAAGCCGTCGAACCCCCGCCGCGCGGTCGAGGAATATCGCAAATCTCTCGGCCTCGCGCCCCGGCATGAGATGACGCTGCAAAGTCTGGCGGCGGCGCTGATCGCGTTGGGAGAGACAGCGGAAGCACGACAGCGGCTCGACGAGTTGCAGAGCGTTAATCCCTCGAACGCGACGCTGCCGAATCTGCGCGCTCAACTCGCCCGTGGAGGCGGCGGCAGTAGTGTGAAGGAGAAAAATTGAAGTACATAATAATTCTCGCCCTACTGCTTCTCGCCGTCGGATTTCTCTACTGGCGTCTGCGTCCGTACATCAATGTCGTGCGACGCGTCTTCGGAGCGGTGCGCGACGCAAAACGCATGACGGCGCAGGACGCGCCGTCGGACTTAGGGCGTCGCACCGAGGGCGGGCGCGATGATCGGAGCGTGAAGGCGGGAGAGAAACTCGTCCGCTGCGCCGCCTGCGGCACATGGCTTCCCGCCTCGCGCGCCGTCACCTTTCGCACATCGAACTCCACATTCTGCTCGCACGCCTGCCTCGAACGCACGGCCAACGCGCCACGTCGTAGTCACAAGTCAGCCTCGTAGTTCTACGATAACATCGCGCATGGCTTCATTCGTCACTGACGCGACAGGACGGCATCTGTTCAGATGAACCGTGTGCTTTAACACATGGCTAAGCTCAAGCGCCGGGACGCGGCGAAAACTACACACGCTTCTATTCCATCAATCTCACGTTCCGGCGGCTGGGTGACGCGCGACCTCTTCGGGGAGCGCGTCGCCGGCTTCGCGAATCGCGCGGTCGGTGTCGGTGAAGAGAAGAATGATAATGCCGACGAGGAAGAAAAAGATTAACGAGAGGATGGCTTGGCGGTAAGAGCCAGTGCTGGCGACGACGATGCTGAAGACGAGCGGGCCAAGCCATGACGTTCCGCGCTCGGAAACTTCGTAAATGCCGAAGAAGGAAGCCTCGCGCCCCTTCGGAATCATGCGCGAGAACAACGACCGCGACAGCGCCTGCGAACCGCCGAGCACAATCGCAATCATCCCGGCCATCAGCCATGCGTGCGTGAAAGTCTCGAAGAAGCCATAAGCGAAGATGACGATTCCCGCCCAAATCACCAGCGATAACAGAATAGCGTTTTTTGTTCCGATGAGCGCGGCAATTCGTTCAAAAATCAGCGCGCCGCCGAAGGCGATGAACTGCACCATCAGAAATATCGCCAGCACAAAAGCCGGGTCATCTTCACGCCCGCGCGAGATGTATAACTCCTGAGAGAGAAACACGCCCGCCGCGTAGATGACAGTCTGGATGCCGTCGTTGAAAAATAAATATCCGATTAGGTAACGGAGCGTGTGCGGCAGTCGGCGGAGTTCGCGAAATGTCCCGCGCAATTCGGAGAAGCCGATTGACAGATATGATTTATCCGGGGGAAGCGACCTCGCCGGTGACCGCGTTCTGAGGCGGCGGAAAGCGATTAAAGCAAAGCCGCCCCACCAGACTCCCGCTGAAAGAAGCGAGATACGAACGGCCATTCCCTTCGACATGCCGATGCTCGGCGCACCGAGGACGAGCGCGAAATTCAAAGCGAGCAAAAGCCCGCCGCCGAGATAGCCGAGCGCGAAGCCGCGACTCGAAACTTTGTCGCGCTGGTCTTCGGTCGTGATCTCCGGCAGGAAACTGTTGTAGAGCACAAGCGCCGCGCCGAAGGAGAGATTGGCGATAATAAAGAGTAGCCCGCCGAGTAGATACAAATTCCCGGTGACGAAAAACATCAGGCATGTCGCCGCGACGCCGATGTAACACAGCACGGCCATCAAAGGTTTTTTCAAGTTGGAATAGTCGGCGACGGCTCCGAGGATGGGGAGAAGGAAAACCTGCAAGCCGACCGCTGCCGAGACGTAAAGGGTCGAAAAAGATTTTGCCGTAACCGAACCGAGCGGCCCGAAGCTCAGGACGGTGCCGTTCGTCCCGACGTCGGCCTGCGCGAGCGTCGTCAGATAAGTGCCGAGTAGTGCGCCCGCCACCGTCGTGCTGAACGCCGAGTTCGCCCAGTCGTACATCATCCAGCCGAACACTTCGCGGCGGTCGTTTACCGGATACTCGGCGCGTGGGTCGGGCGCGTGCTCGATTGGCGGGGGAGATACTCGTGTCACCGGGGCGTCCTGACTTTGTTTCCGCATTTAGAATAGAACATAGAGTTTCTCAGTTCGGAGCGAGGCGACATCCGACGCGGCGTTTCCGGCGAGATTGATAGGCGTCAATCTCCGCCGCGATCCGGTGTATCTCATCTGCCGGTCCCTCAGCCATCAGGTTGTACCACTCTCGACTTTGAGGCAGCACGTTTTGTCTTAAATCCTTCGCCGAGCTTTTAAGCAACTCCATGGCCTCAAGGCTCTGTTGCAGCTCGACATCGTTGGTGATTTCCACGCCATCTTAAATCCTCACTTTACGAAACTTCATACACGTCTCCGGGTTGAATCGCCTTCAATATGTCGAGCACTTCAGGGATGAACGGTTGTAAGTAGTCAATGCGATTTCGGAACGCGATTAAGACGATCACCGCGATGTCGTAGCGCGAAAGGTTCTGTTGGTAGGGAAGATTCTGGTCGGTGGTAATCAACACATCGAAGTCACGCGCGGCGTGTTTGAGTAGCGGCCCGTCATCAAAGTTTTCCCAGCCAAGTTCAGTCACATGGCTAACTGCGTGAGGTCGTAGCTCGCGTTTGAGGGGACGCGGCACGCAATTGTCGAGCAGAATGATTTTACTTGGCACGCTCGTTTAACTGTTCCCCGATTTCATCAAGTAGCGTCGAAACCTGTTCAGGCGTCACGTTCGGGAAATGGTCGAAAAACACATCGAGCGAGTAGCCCCCCACGAGATAGTCGAAGAGCGTCTTGACGGGCACGCGCGTGCCCGCGAATACCGGCGTGCCCGACATGCGCTTCGGTGAGCGAGTCACAACACTGCTGCCGGCGACGGTGACCGGGTTTACTTTGGGCGTAAGTTTCTTTGATAAGGTACTCATAGTTTTACTCCGACCAAATTCTATCACACCGTATCTCGCCAAACGTCGTCAAAATGTCTCGTCACTGGCGCGTATTGAAATTCACCCCGGCGCTTACGTGGCTTGTCGTGCTGCGACGGCGAGCGCCTTGAAGTGCTCAACCAACCGGGCGCATGCTCGGCTCTGAAAACAGTTTGTAAGGCCGGGGCAAGTTCACCGACGACTTAAGGCGAAGTCTCTTTCTGCGTCAGGATTTCGACGATTGTTGGAGTGATGTCGGCGAGTGAACGCACGCGGCGCTTAACGATTTCGCATCGAGCGCCCCACGCCACAGTCGGAACGTAATTCAGTGTGTGGTTGCGCACCGAAAGGTCTTCGATATTGCCGTGATCGCTCGTCAACATCACGGTCG
>JBPCPQ010000467.1:0-3525 GCA_050999015.1 Pyrinomonadaceae bacterium
TTCACGACGCCGCCCGCGCGCGCGCAGAGAGGCCCCGTGCCGAACCCTTCGCCGCCGCCAACTGAACAGGACGAGGTGAAGGTGTTTACGGAAGAGGTACGCATTCCACTCTTCGCTTATGACGAGCATGGACGTTTCGACCCGTCGCTCGAGATGCGCGACATCGTGGTGCTTGAAGACGACGTGCATCAGGAGATCAAGAGTCTGCGCCGCCTGCCCGCGAGCATTCTGCTCGTGCTCAACACTGGCGGCGAGATGAACACCGCGATGCGCTCCTCAACGACGCGCGACATCGCGCTCAACCTCGTCGAGAACATTAAAACCGGTGATCAAATATCAGTGCTTCAGTTCGCCACGCGCGCCGAAGTGTTGCAGCGATGGACGACTGAAAAGGATAACGTCATGCGCGTGCTGAACACGAAGCTGTCATCGGGCAGAGGCTCACGTCTCGCCGGCGCGCTCATGTTAGCCGCGACGCAACTACACGATCAGCCAATCGGTAATCGTCACGTCGTGCTCGTCACGGACGGAGTGGATATGCCGCCGCGCGCCGGTTACAAAGAGGCGATGAGCGTGCTTAACAGTCCCGAATCCCCGAAGGATAAAGCGGCGATGATCGAAGCCGTCAAGCAACTCAACGCGGCGCAAGCGACCGTCCATGTCATTAGCTATACGACCGTCGGCAGTTGGTCGGACGGGAAGGGGAAAAGTCGTGAAAAATACCCCGCGACGCCTCCCGGCAGCGTCGCCGCGTCTGACATCAGGCGCGCGGGCATTGATCCGACCTCCCCGCCCGGCATGAATCGCGGCGGCGGAAGCACCTCCGGCTCGCCCCTCGCCGTAATTACTTTCGACCCGCAGATGCGTAAGTTGCGAAAGGCCTACGAGCGCGCGACGAAGCGCGGTGAACAACAACTCGCTTCACTCGCGGAGGAGATGGGCGGGCGCATCTGGCTGCCGACTTCGATTGACGAGATGATCGCCTACGGCGGCGAGGTGGCGCGCGAGATCGGTTCGCAGTACGTGATGACCTACGCGCCGAAGAGGCCGCTCGCCAACTCTCCGGTGACAGAGTACCGGCGCATCAAAGTCGTCCCGCGCCGCGCCGGCCTTCTGTTACGCGCCCGACGCGGCTACGCGGTCGCCGCCATGCGCTAAGCGGCGCGGCGGGCAGTAAAAGCCCTCTCGACTCATCATCCCGCGCGAAGAAAAATCATTCCGACTTTTTTCAGAAGGCCTCCCCGGAAATGGAGGCTTTTGTTTTGTGAACTGCGAAGAGGAGTTAAGACTTTCCGCACTTGATATTCAGAGTTGCACTTTCAAGCGCGATTCGGTCTCATCTTTAGACGGAAGCTTTGAACACTAAACAACCTCGCGTAAGTCTTATGAGTAATGGTGGAGTCGTTCGCCGGCAGAGGTTGGGAAAATCGCCGTGCCGTCGGCCTTTGTGCGGTTCGAGTTGTGGCGATCTGAAGCGTCAGAGGCCGCGAGAATTTCTGGCCCCGAAACGTCAGTTCGTGAGAGCGATTATCCTGGATTTAATCAACTCACCGACAGCCGTTTCCGGGCCGTGAAGTGGTAACTGATTCTGGCGAGCTTCGATTGACAGGCGACGTAGCTCATCCCAGTCTTCGCGCGGAACGCGGTGGAACGCCGCGACAACATCCGGGTCGAACTGTTTGTTCGCAAAAGCATCTAACTCCGTCGCGGCCTCCTCATACGAGCGGCCTAAGCGGTACACGCGGTCGCTCACCATCGCGTCGAAGGCGTCGGCGACGGCGAAGATGCGCGCATTCAAATCTATTCCGTCACCGCGCAGGCCCAGCGGATAGCCCGACCCGTCCCACTGCTCATGATGCTGCCCGACGACGCGCGCCGCGCCTTCGAGGAATTTGATTCCGCGCAAAATTTGCTGCCCATGCACAGGATGTTGGCGCATCGTCTCCCATTCTTCGGCGTTAAGCTTCGCGGGCTTGCGCAGAATCGCGTCGGGAACGCCGATCTTGCCGATGTCGTGAAGCAGCGAGCCGAATTCGAGCGAGCGCAACTGCTCTTTGTTCAAGCCGAGTTCGCGTCCCAGCCGCAGACTGAAGTTGACGACCCGCTCCGAATGACCGTGCGTCTCCAGATCACGCGTTTCGAGCGCCGCCGTCAGCGCCTTCAGCGTCGTGCGATAAGCGTCTTCGAGCGAACGGAGTGTGCTGTCCAATTCCGCCGTCCGCTGCGTGACCATTTCCTCAAGGAAATTTTCGTAGCGTTTCTTCGCGGCACGAAGGTCTTGGTGTTCGAGGGCGCGGCGCACAGCGGCCTCAACGTGACGGAGGTCGAAAGGCTTGATAATGTAATCGAACGCGCCCGCGCGAAGCGCCCCGATGGCGCTCTCCAGTGTCTGCGCGCCGCTAATCATGATGACGGCTGTGTCCGGTGCGAGCGTGAGCACATGAGGTATCATCTCAAGACCGCTCATCCCGCTCATCATGATGTCGCTGATGATGAGGCTGTAATCATTTAGTCGGAGTTCCGCGAGCGCCTCTTCCGCCGAGCCGACGGTGACGCAGTGGTATGATCCACACAGCAGGTCGTTCAAGACTTCAGTGATTTCCGGCTCATCATCGGCGATGAGAATGCGCGCTCCGCCGTTCCTCAATTCGGACATAGGTTGACACACTCCGCACTTCGGTCGTTATAAATTACGATGAGGAGGATGCGGCACCGCTATTTGTGTTGCGCGTTTAGCTTAATGCCGACAAGGACTTAAACATTTTAGCGCCGGAATCAGTCTCAAACAACCCTTTTTTGCACGCCGGGTTACTCACGATGGGCTAAACGGTGTGACAAGCTTCAGCCACTGAGGCGCGGTTGACGCCGCCGTGCCCCAGCCTCTATCATGGCGAACATCCCGCGCCGGAGTGGCGAAATCGGTATACGCACGAGACTCAAAATCTCGCGAGCGCAAGCTCATGGGGGTTCGATTCCCCCCTCCGGCATCATCAAATCACTTACAGACACCTAGCCTCATGGAGCAGTTAAGTAGGGTACAAACGCGTAGGGGTCGGGTGTGGATAACTACTCCAAAGCTTTTTTCCGCTCGGCTACTTCCTCTCTAATGATCTGCGACTTCCCTTCCATGCTGTTGAATTTCTCGATCATCGCTATGGCCGCATCGTATTCCAAGTCAGTCCTGATAATCTCAGTCCGCCCTTTTTTTGTAGCCGGTATAGAAGTATTTACTCTCTTAACCTGATATTTAATCGAGGTGTCACCTTCAAACTTCGCTTTCTGTTTTGGCATTGCCACTACTGTGTAAATATACATATTGTTGTTTCCTTAGATAGCCTCTGACTGGTGCGGTTGCTGTTGCGGTGCCGAAAGGGTCTTCCACTATTTTTTATTAATTCATCTCGACTACTTATTTTTACTGCTCCAACATCTGTTAGTAACTTTTATTACCTTACTTATTTAAGCCAAAAAATCCAACTTTACAAGACTTTTCCACTTGCATGCCTTGGTAGGGTAGTGTGGATT